>NZ_JASAUS010000054.1:0-55200 GCF_029953005.1 Bradyrhizobium sp. Mp27
GGTCGTCAGGCGGCGAAAAGCCGAAGGCAATCCTGTGCGCCTCGTCAGACAAGATGTGCGGCCGCATCAATCGGGCCCAAAAGCCGCACTCTCACGAATAGGACGGGCTAGGCTTCATGTTTTCGACGGGCAGACCGAGGCGGCCATCTAACGGCGGCAGTTGGCCAATTCCACTGGCGACGGGAATTCTCTCAGAACCGGTGACCTCCCTGTCACCAGCTTCGATGACACCCGGAGAGTGCGAAGGCACTTGGCCTAACCATTGCCGAGCCTTTCTGCTGCGCGCTGGCAAGGCGACCATTGCGCTGGCGAGTGCGGAAACCCGGAAATGGCATGGGGCTCGCAATCCGCGAGCTCCGCTGTGCGCTCGGCAATTTCAGGCCTTGTGATGGACAGTCTGCAGGCCGTAGACCGGCGTCGGGATGCTCTCGTAGCGCGCCTTCAACTGCAGGGAAAGGAATTGCGAATAATGTCGCGACTGATGCAGATTGCCGCCGTGGAACCATAGGCCTTCCTGCTGCGTCGGCTTCCACATGTTGCGCTGCTCACCTTCCCATGGGCCGGGGTCCTTTGTCGTATTCGAGCCGAGGCCCCAGACCTTGCCGACTTTGTCGGCCATTTCCGGACTCACGAGATCGGCGACAAAGCCGTTCATCGAGCTATAGCCTGTGGCATAGACGATCACGTCCGCTGGCAATTCCTTGCCGTTGTCGAGCCTGACGCCGTCGGGCGTGATTTCCTCGACCTGTCCAGCGAACAGTTTGATTTTGCCGTCAATGATAAGTTGTGAGGCGCCGACGTCGATGTAATAGCCCGAGCCGCGGCGCAGATATTTCATGAATAGCCCGGAATCGTCGTCACCGAAGTCGAGCCTGAAGCCGGCCTTCTCCAGCCCGGCATAGAAAGCGGCATCGTCCTGGCGGATCTTGTCGTAGACCGGCTTTTGAAACTGATTCAATATCCGGTAGGGCAGTGAAGCGAAGATCAGATCGGCCTTTGCCGTCGTCATTCCACCGCGGACGGCGCGTTCGGAATAAAGATCGCCGATACTCTCCATCAGCGAATCCGAGCGCACAATGTGCGTCGTTGAGCGCTGCACCATCGTTACGTCGACGCCGGCCTCGTATAGCGCAGCGCAGATGTCATGGGCCGAATTGTTCGAGCCGATCACCACCACCTTCTTGCCTTTGTAGCCGCCGGAGCCGGGATGGCGTGAGGAATGGTGTTGCTCGCCCTTGAACGCTTCCATGCCTTTGATTTTCGGCATGTTCGGCTTGGCCGACATGCCGGTCGCGAACACAAGCTGCCTGGGCCGCAGAGTAATCTCCTTGCCATCGCGTTCGACGATGACGGTCCATTCCTTCTTGGTGTCGTCCCAACTGGCGCGTTTGGCCGCGGTGTTCGACCAGTAGTTCAGCTCCATGACCTTGGTGTACATTTCCAGCCAATCGCCGATTTTGTCCTTGGGCGAGAACACAGGCCAGTTCTTGGGGAAATCGATGTAGGGCAAGTGATCGTACCAGACGGGGTCGTGCAGGCAGAGCGACTTGTAGCGGTTGCGCCAGGAATCGCCGGCGCGTGCGTTCTTTTCGATGATGATCGTCGGCACACCGAGCTGGCGCAGCCGGGCCCCGAGCGCAATGCCGCCCTGCCCGCCGCCGATGACGAGTGCGTAGGGCTGAGTCTTGAAGCCGAGCTGCTCGGCTTCCTCGTCACGCAGTTCCTTCCAGGTCTTGGCGCCGGGATTGACGCCGTGCCTGGCGCCGAGCGGTCGGCTGAAGCCAGCCTTCTCCTCATGGGCCTTCAGTTCGGCCATGGTCGTCAAGAGCGTCCAGATCTGACCGTTCTGCAGGCGGATGAGTCCATATCCGCGCGCGACCTCGGTCTCGAACGTGATCCAAGATTCGGTCACGCCGCCGGGCTCGGTTGGCGTTTCACCCTCGGCGATTTTCCAGTTGCGCGGCTTCACATGCTCGAGGCAATGCGCGAGCATGTCGCGGACCTGATCGCGGCCTTCCATGGTCTTGATGTTCCAGGTGAAGGTAACGAGGTCGCGCCAGTAGCATTCCGGAGCGAACATTCCTACGGCGGCGTCGAGATCGCCCGCCGCAAGCGCGGCTTCAAACTTGTCGAGGAAAACCTGGACGCGCGCGCTAAGCGTGGTGTCGAGCATCACTTCCTCCCGGATGTCGTTTGCAATTGTTCTGCGCAGGCCGCACGACCTTACTCCAACCATCGCGGGAATCCAGACTCGCGCGGCAGGGTTCCCGGTCGGCTTCAGCGCCTCTCAGCGCTCGCCAGCAACAACGCCGCTTTGCCCACCGACGATGGGGTAGACTAAGAGCTCTATTTGCTGCGGTGCATGCGTCCGGAATTTGGCCCGCAGGCTCCTGTAACGGAGGGGCAGAGCATACCGATTCGCGCTAAGCTGCGGCATGATCCGGGAGATCAACGATGCGATTGTCTAGCCTTGCCACTCTGGCGCTTGTCGCGGGAGCTTCCAGCCCAACTTATGTTTCGATCGCCCTGGCGGCTTCGGAATGTTCCAGATCAATGGAATTGGCGGATTGGGGCGAGAACTCGACCGGCGACATCAGCGTCGCGTCTGGGGACAGTTGCATCTTCCCGATCACGTTGCGCGGCACGGCGAGTAGCTCGGAAATCTCGCAAAAGCCAGCAAACGGCAAACTGAAGAAGCTCAACGTTGCGACTTACGAGTACAGGACGAGGGCCAGATACAAAGGAAGTGACACCTTTGCCATCAAAGCAACGGGCAAGGGGCCGAAGGCTTCCGGCACATCGGTCATCACAGTGCACGCGACGATCAAGTAGGCGGGTCGAGCATTGGCGTGACGCCGAGTTGATGCGCGTCGCGTGAGGGCAGGGAGCAATAAGCGTGCCTCAACCCGTCCGAGACGCTCCCAGAACAGCACCCGGTGGCGGATCGTGATCAGGGCCTGGTTGAGAACGTCAGCCAACAGCATCGGCGGAAGTGATTTGAAGGCAGGATCCGGAGTGGACTCAATGCGATTGCGGTCTCGCGCGGGGATGCTCCATCCGCAACTCCGCGAGCTGCTTAAGCGGGTTGGGCCCAGACGCAAACTTGGTTTTGCCGGTATTGCAGCTAAGCTGCTCTCCGCTATGCCCAGAAAGACCCAGCCTCGGAGAGTTGGTTTTCGTTTAGCCAGAGGAGTGCCTGACGAAGACTCAATGGGACCACTCGCTCCCTACCAAGAGGCGGTGGGGTTCCATCTGTTAGATAGAGCAAAAAGCCATCTTTGCTTCGGAAAAGTGCTTCTTTTGCCTCACAACATTCAAGGGACTCTACGTCAAGAGTAGGCAAGCTGCGCTGGACGATCAGCTCCATGTTTTGCAGCATGGCGCTCACGACGCAGACTTCCTCTTAGCAGCCATCAAGTTGACGGCGTGCTGATGGCGAATTGAACACGGTCCGATTTTCTTCGACCAAAAGCCATGCGCGGAAAAAAATAGAATATGAAATATCTGACGTAGAGCGTGTGCCCCAATGATTAACAAGAGTTAGCGATTCGCGCTTTGTAGCTCGACTAATCGCTAGCGAAAATTGGCGAACTTCAGTGAGACAGTGCGCGCCGCCAAAAACGGTCGGAGCCATCGCATCCTCTGGCGGAGCCAGGAGGCGAACGATGCGATCAGTCATTGCCATTGTTGTAACGGTCGGGGCGTCATCGCCCGTGCTCGCCCTGACGCAGGGGGAGATTGAGGCCAAGCTACGTGCCGCGGGCTATTCGCAGATTCAGGAGGTCCCGAGCGGCAAGATCAAGACCTACCGAGCAATCAAGGAGGGTACGGTGCGGTCGCTCATCGTCGACAGCACCGGCCACATCAAGGAGCTTCGGTAGCGCTCTCGCTGGGTGGCCAGTGTTCGGTCAGGGACGCTGCCGAATACTCGCGCTAGGCGGCCCGCCCACCGTTTGTATCGGTTCACCTGCCGCACGGTCCAGCGGCGGGTGTGGCCTAGCGAGGCCTACCGTTCCGGGAGGTGCGTCGTTGCTGGCCGTACGAGTATCGAGGCGCTCTGACGTGATTGCCGTTCCAATGGCGATGGCCAGAGCGATAGCAGATAGGACTAAAGCTGCTCGATTCGGGTCCATCATTAGACCTCCGCGAAACGGCTCCATAGTGCCGGGACAACGCCGATCTGGTGATTTGGTTCTTAGGTTCGCCCACAAAGGTATCAGAACAACACTCGCGCAATTACGTGTTGGTCGGATAGCGAGGCACAACGATAACGATTGATCAAAAGTCGGAAGCGGTTTTGTGGCTCGAAGAGCCGATCAATCAGGCGTAACTGCCTGCAAGGACTCAGAGACAAGCATCCGCAAGTATTCGCTTGAAGACCCTTTAGGACGCAGCGGAATGCGCGCTGAGCAACGCGCTTCCCATTGCCGCCACTGGCCTGGGCGCTTGGCGCGCCGCGGCGCTGCGTGCGCCAAGCAATGGCGCGTGGCTGCGGCTCCTCCGCGCCTATGGAAATCGACGAAAACCTGATCCGCCGCGACCTGACGCCGGCGCAACGGGCGAAGCTGATCTCCAAGCGAAAGGCGGCTTGACGGCTCTATAGACAGTTGTGCCAAGGACACGGCGGCAAAATCCGGCAAGTCCGAGCGGTCGATTGAGCGCGACGTAACCCGCGCCAAAGCGCTAGGCTCCGACCTTGATCGTGTCGCCGGGAGGTCGCTGGACAAGAGGCGCTTAACTGGACGCGCGGGCGTGCTGCAGACCACAGTAGCGCTTGTTCCAGATTTAACCTTCCGCGACGACATCAAGCTTAATCCGCGTCTTCGATTGCGCCCGAGCTGCGGAGCGCTAACCTCTCTGCACCGGACATTGCCCCGTCCGGGTTCACCATGGCGAGGTCGTCGCGCCAAGATATTCGGCGCGGCGGCTTTGTTTATCTACCGCAACGGTATGAGCTTCATTTGGCGAATAAGCCCGACGATGACCGGTTCGATCTCGTTGAGATACGACGACAGATCACGAACTTGCGCTCGCAACACTCTGACAATCTTCTCGTCACATCGCGATTGAACCGCTTCCTCGTGAAGATTGCATTTTTATCTGAGCCGAAGGATACGGCACACGTGCAGCAGCTGCGGTCCGAATTCGCGCGGACTCTGCAAAGTATTGAAACGATCGTCACCCGGAAGCCATCTGCGAAGCGATCTGGTGTCGTTAAGCGGCCCAAGTGATACTAACGCAGGTGCGCTCTTGCACTCGCCGGGTCCGGGGCCGATGGTCGATGTAGTCGCGAAGTCGTCCTCGTTTCGCGATCCAAGATTCAGCCGACTTAAGCCGATCGTTTGCGATGGTTCTTGCGGTGTTTGCCTTGGGGGCGCCCGTGCGATCGCTCCAGTACTTTCGGCAGAGAAGCCGCCGCTGGAGGAGCTATTGGCGAGGCTTGCTCGACCTCAACCGGCTCGGCTGGGTCGGGGGGCCGTATGGCCGGCGTTGCACCCAAGGCAGCCTCCTCGAGTTTGGCAAGGAAGTCGCGTCCTTGGTTCGTGATAGTCCATGCGCCGCGTTCACGAGTGATGAGTCCTTGGCTGAACGCATCAAGATCCGGCGCAAGTTCAGCGAGACGCTTCATACGCAACGTCCATTCAGGGCCGCTCGTATAGAAAACCGCGAGATGCAGCTTGATAAGCTCAAGGTTTCCCCGGCCGTCTGGCTGCCCTGCCAAAATCTTCAATATGGAAAGCTGAAAACTCACGCGCGCCACTCGAACGCAACGACTCAATCCTTACAATCTATCGGTTCTGGCCAACGGCTCATAGATCGGCCGTCAAGCTTCTCGCGGAGATGCTTGCTCGGTAAGCCTAACCGCCAAGGTTAATCGTGCCTGGAGGGTCAAAGACAGACTTCGACAAGATAAAGGCGCTTGTAACGGAACCGATCCAGGCGGCTCCTTCCGTTACCGAAACACATCCGCCGATTCGTTAGACCATAACTCCATCACCGCCAGCCTTTCCAGGATGGTTGGGCCATGAGTACCGGCGCTTGCCGGTATCGCTGGCGCGGTCCAGATCGGATCTGTGATCGCCTGGCATTTCATGAGCGATGATGAGCAAGGCCGTGCTTTAAGCAAAGTAGGTTTGGTCCAAATTACCGACGCAATACTCCGACGCCGTGGCGCGATCGCGCCCGACGCATTCGAACCGTCGCTCCACAGGTCGAAGTTACATCCGAGTTGCCGTTGGTCTTGGCAGATAGATGCGCGATGCCCGCTCAAAAAACAGTACCAAGATTGTCGATTTTGGCTGTACCACCGCGCGATGTCATGGCGCTCGCGAGTGGGGCGGGATTGCAGGGGCGAACATGCAACATGTGTCATTTGAATGCGGGTGCGGATGAAGCTCGCGCCGCCGCGCATGTTCAACGAGCGGTCACTCGTGGTTCTCACGATCGTGATTGGAATGACGAACGCCTATAAGCGTATCCCCATTGGGATTGAAATGCACAGCAAGCTCCGGGACGATTTGAATACGGCAGAGAATGACCATCTTGTCGCGCCTGTTGGCGCTTGTCGCAGTCGCGTTATTGCCCGCTATCTCGATTCAGGCGTACAACGAAGTTAACCTTCGACGCGCGCGCCAGGTGGACGTACAGAATCAGGCGCTCGGTCTCGCTAAGCTCGCCGCCGAACAGCAGCAACAGATCGTTCAGGGCATTCGGCAGGTCCTGATTGCGCTGTCCGAACTCCCTGCGATAAAGGCGAAAGATAGCAAGGGGTGCAATGCTGCGATGGCAGGGATGAGGTCCCGGTTTCCGGCTTTCCTCACTTTCGTCGCCACCGATCTGAGTGGCCAGCCCTTCTGCGATACAAACACAGATCGCAAGCCGGTGAATGTCTCCGGGCGTCCCTACTTTGCGGATGCGTTGAAGACGGGCGCGTTTACGGTGGGACAATTCTCGATCGGTCTGTCCGTCGATCGGAAACTCATTCAGTTTGCGCTGCCTTTCTACGGAGATGATGGTCAGCCAGGGGGCGTCATCATTGCGCCTCTCGGCCTGGACTGGTTAGCGGACTACATCGCGCGCGCGGGTGTTCCGGCGGGAGACGCGCTGGCCATCACCGATCGGAACGGTACCTATCTTGCCCGCTATCCGGACAATGACCGATTTGTCGGTAAGAAATTGGTTCGCGCTGGTGATGAGAGGCAGTATGGCGACGGTCTCGCAGCCGACCTGGTTGATGTTGACGGCGTCGAGAGGATCGTGGGTTTCTCGAGGCTCGGGCCCGATTCTGGGGGACTTCGCGTCAGCTTCGGCCTCGACAAGGCGAACGCCTTTGCCGAGATCCAGAGCCGGACCCGACACGACATCTTCCTCATCGCCCTCAGCGCCATGATGGTGCTGGGCCTGACGTTGCTCGGCGCCCGGCAATTCATCCATCGGCCTCTCGGACTATTGGTTGACGCCGCGAACCGATGGCGCCTCGGCGACTATGCTCGCCGTGTGAACATCCGCGGCAGTTCTGAGATCGCGGGCGTAGCCGGCGCCTTCAACACCATGGCGGATGCGCTGGATCGCCGCGAGCAGGAATTGTCCGATGCAAAAGAGAAGGCCGAGGACGCCGCGGCCCGGCTTACGATGCTCTTCGAAAGCACGACAGACAGCGTCGTGATCGTCGACCACGATTGGCGGATCAGCTTCTTCAACCAGAGGGCCTGGTCTCAGATCGCTCAGGGGCGTGATCTGATTGGAATGCACCTGCAGGCGTCGCTTCTGGATGCCCCCGATACGGGAATCGTCGAGCAGCTTCGGGAAGTCATGTCGGACCGCCGTCCGGTTTCGTTCGAAGCGCACTGTCCTCGTCGTGCCGCCTGGTATGCGATCAACGCGTTTCCTTCTGGCGAAGGGATCGCGATCTTCTTTCGAGACGTCACCGAGCAAAAGCATGCCGTGGAGGCGCGCCAGCGCATCGAGGAGCAGCTTCATCAGAGTCAGAAGATGGAGTCCGTCGGACAGCTCACGGGCGGTGTTGCCCATGACTTCAACAACCTGCTTGCCGTCGTTTCGGGAAACCTTGATCTCATAGAGCGCGCTGCAAATGACGGCAAGATCCGGCGCTTCGCCGCGACTGCGCGGCGTGCCGCCGACCGGGGGGCGAAGCTCACCGCACAGCTCCTCGCTTTCTCTCGACGGCAAAAGCTCAACCCTAAACTGATTAATGCCAGCGAGCTGATCTCCAACTTCCAGGGGCTCGTCCGTCAGGCGGTCGGCGCAGAATGCGAGGTCAGGCTGAAGCTCGACGAGCGATTGTGGCTCTGTCAGGTGGATCCATCCCTGCTGGAGACTGCCCTTCTGAATCTAGCGTTGAACGGTCGTGATGCGATGCCGGGCGGCGGAGTGCTCGAGATCGAGGCGCGGAACGTCGTTCTGGATGGGGAAGCCGTCGCTGAATGTCCGGCCGGATCATATGTGAGGCTGTCCGTCTCGGATACGGGGCAGGGGATGTCTCCCGAGGTGCGAGACCGGATTTTCGAGCCCTTCTTCACTACCAAGGAAGTTGGCAAGGGCACTGGCCTCGGTCTCAGCATGGTGTATGGCTTTGTCCGGCAATCCGGTGGCTATATTTCAGTCGAAAGTGCCCCTAACGCCGGCACCACGATCTCACTGTACCTGCCGAGAGCCAATCAGGAGGCTCGCGACGAGGTGGAAGCCGAACAGACCCGGGCTATGCCGGGAGGCTCCGAGCGAATTCTTTTGGTCGAGGACAATGAAGATCTGTTGGAAGTCGTGTCTGCAATGCTGACGAGCTTCGGCTATCGGATTCGCCTTGCTCACAACGGCACCGAAGCCATCCGAATTCTCGACAGCGATCAGGGGTTCGATCTTCTGTTCAGCGATGTCGTCATGCCGAATGGTCCCAATGGCGTCGAGCTTGCTCGCGAAGCAAAGCGGCGGAACAGCAGGATCAAGATACTACTTACGTCGGGCTACGTGGGAGACGTGCTCGCGCGTCACGGGGCGACAGATGAGTTCCCGATTATTCACAAGCCCTTTGGCGTGTCCGAACTCGCTCAACGTCTGCATTCTCTCCTTCAGAAAGAAGATAGTTAGGCAGGCACGAAGCCAGAAGGCATCGCCGTCCATAGCGACCATGCGTAATCGTCTCTAGAGCCGCGGGTGGCGATACATGCGAGCAAAGCCTTCAGTGTAACGAAAGTAGAGCTTCCAGCGCGCGGTGACCTATTGGCGGTTTGAGGGCTGAGGACGCTCGTGGGGCGGCCGAGCGTCATCGCCTTCAGGAGCCGGAAATTCCCATATACATCGATGCCCTGTTGGCGGATCAGCACTGATCTGCGGGTTAGAGCCGATGTTAGGATCAGCGGACTTCCGGGTCCTCACGATTGACACGACGCGAAGAAGTCGCCGGCCTGGAGCGCTCTTGACGCTTGCGATGCGGTGCTCCGGCAGTCCTCGGCCCAGCATTGCATGTTCCGCACGCCATGATGCCCGATCGATGCGACGGCTTCTCCGATCGGGCGCGGCCAAGCCTCCCGAAAACATCCGGAAAACACCGCTTCACCCGCCGCGCCGAGGCGCTGGCGAAGCGAGGATGGTCGTCCGACGATCGGACCAAGGTCCTACGACCATGGTCGGCCGAAGCGCCAGACCTCGGTCCCACGAGGTCGTTGGACCTTGTACCCTGTCCCGTTGTTCACAGAAAAATCTAACCTGAGCCCATAGGAGCCATCCGACGCGGACAGCTCGCAAAAATTTCAACGGCTCGGCCGCCGCGGCGGACCGTGCGCCACAACAGGTGAGGCCGCCATGGTTGCATACATCAGGAGCGATCTGGATTTCATTCTCGCGCAGATCAAGGTCGCGGAGAAGCACGCCGCCTATATCGTCAATCCGCTCGACCCGAACGCCGCGCCGCTCTACGGAGCCGGTCTGGCCGGCCAGGTCGGCTCGGTCCCATCCTACAACCTCAGCATCGGCCTTCGTACCGTCGACGGACAGAACAACAACCTGCTGCCCGGCCAGGAGAAGTGGGGCGCCGCGGACATGCCGTTCCCCGAACTGCTGGATCCGACCTTCAGGCCCGCGGAAAACGTACCGGGCAATTTCCTGCCGCCGGGCGCGCCCGCCGTGCCGACGTCTTACGCGCCGTCCAACAACCCGGGTTCGATGGTGTTCGATTCGAGCCTGCGCACCATCTCTAACCTGATCGTCGATCAGACGCTCGCCAACCCGGCGGCGATCATGAAGGGCCTGCAGTCCGGCGGGATCGTCGAGGCCACGCTGGCTAACGTCGCCCTCGTGCAAGATATCTACAACGCCTTCAAACCCGCGCTCGACGCCGAGTATCAGGCCCGCGTGGTGATGCAGAACGCCAAGGCGGCGGCGAACCAGCTGAGCGACGGCGACGAGTCCACCGTTCCCGGCGCGGCCGAACAGGCGGCGATCGACGCCTTCGCGGCGGCCACGGCGGCGCACAACGACGTACTCAACGATCTGGCGGTGGCGCGCGCGGTCCGTGATGCGGGCCTCGAGCCGTTCGGGATCACAATGGACGGCGACAACGTCCAGGTCGTCAACGTCTCTCCGGACGTCGGCCTGTCGGCCCCGTTCAACTCCTGGTTCACTCTGTTCGGCCAGTTCTTCGATCACGGTCTGGATCTCGTCAACAAGGGCGGCAGCGGCACCGTGTTCGTTCCGCTCCAGCCGGACGATCCGCTGTACGTGCCGGGTAGCCCGACCAACTTCATGGTCCTGACCCGCGCCACCGTTAGCCCGGGCGCCGACGGCGTCATGGGGACGGCCGACGACGTGCGTCCCGTCAACACCACGACGCCGTTTGTCGACCAGAACCAGACCTATACGTCGCATGCCTCCCACCAGGTTTTCCTGCGCCAGTACGCGCTCGACGCCAACGGCGTCCCGCACGCTACCGGCAAGCTGATCGAGGGCGGCGGAGACCAGCCGGGCGGCATGGCCACCTGGGGCGAGGTCAAGGAACAGGCCAAGATGCTCGGCATCCTCCTGACCGACCAGGACGTCGGCGCGGTGCCGCTGCTCCGCACCGACCCGTACGGCAACTTCATTCCGAATGCCGCGGGCTTCGCCCAGGTGATCACCGGCGTCGGCGCCGACGGCATTCCGAACACTGCGGACGACATCGTCATCTCCGGCACCTCGACGGCGCCGGTCAGCGTCGCCACCGCGATCCGTATCAACGCCGCCTTCCTTGCCGACATCGCGCACGACGCCGTGCCGAACGGCATCGCCGACGGCGACATTGAAATCGGGCTGCTCAACCCCGGCAACAACCCGGCGGTCTACGACAACGAACTGCTGGACGCCCACTTCATCGCCGGCGACGGCCGCGCCAACGAGAACATCGGCCTGACCGCGGTCCACCACATCTTCCACTCCGAGCACAACCGGCTGGCCGAGCACACCAAAGAGATCGTCCTGGCCTCGAACGACCTGGCCTTCCTCAACGAATGGCTGGCCGTCGACCTCGCCGCACTGCCGACGACGCCCGCTCAGATCGCCGCCCTCGTCTGGGATGGCGAACGCCTGTTCCAGGCCGCCAAGTTCGGCACCGAGATGCAATACCAACATCTCGTCTTCGAGGACTTCGCCCGCAAGGTGCAGCCCAACATCGACTTCTTCGTCGTGCCGGACGGATACCACGCCGACATCAATCCGAGCATTGTCGCCGAATTCGCGCACGTGGTCTACCGCTTCGGCCACTCAATGCTGACCGAGACGATCGACCGGCTCGACCCGACCTTCACCAACGACCAGATCGGGCTCATCGAGGCCTTCCTCAACCCGATCGAATTCGACTCGGGCCACACTGTCGCGGACAGCGTCGCCGCCGGCAACATCATCCGCGGCATGACGCGGCAGGTCGGCAACGAGATCGATGAGTTCGTCACCAGCGCGCTGCGCAACAATCTGCTCGGGTTGCCGCTCGATCTGGCTACCATCAACCTTGCGCGAGGACGCGATGCAGGCGTTCCGTCATTGAACGTTGCGCGCCGCGACTTCTTCGAGGCCAGCAGCCACGCCGAAGAGCTGCGGCCCTACGCGAGCTGGGTCGACTTCGCGAGCCACCTCAAAAACGAGGCTTCGATAGTCAACTTCGTCGCCGCCTACGGAACGCACACGCTGATCACCGGCGAGACGACGGTCGAAGGCAAGCGCGACGCGGCCATGGCGCTGATCTTCGGCACCAGCTTCGGCGACGTCGTCGTTCCGACCGACCCGGCCGAGCTCGCGGCATTCAATGCCGACCGCATAGCCTTCCTCAACGCGACCGGCATCTACGCCGGCGGCTCGCTGGGCGGCCTCGAGAACGTCGATCTCTGGATCGGCGGTCTCGCCGAGAAGGTCATGCCGTTCGGCGGCATGCTGGGCTCCACCTTCAACTTCGTGTTCGAGGTTCAGCTCGAAAAGCTGCAGGACGGCGACCGCTTCTACTACCTGCAGCGGCTCGACGGGCTGCATCTGTTGTCCGAGATGGAGAACAACACCTTCGCCAAGGTAATCGGCCTCAATGCCGACGCCGGCCATCTGCCTTCGGACGTGTTCTCCACGCCCGGCCTCATCCTCGAAGTCGACCAGACCCGGCAATGGAATCCGGGGCTCGATTCGGCCGATCCGACCGGTGGCACGATCCTGACCCCGCTGGTCCTGCGCGACAACCCGGCGACCGATGGAGCCGAAGCGAACTACCTGCGCTATACCGGCGCCGACCACGTCCTGTTGGGCGGTACCGACCAGGCCGACACGCTGATCGCCAGCGAGGGTGACGATACCCTCTATGGCGACGCTGGCAACGACCGCATGGAGGGCGGCGCCGGCAACGACCAGTACATCGGCGGCGACGGTGATGACATCATCACCGACCAGTTCGGCGACGACATCATGCGCACCGGCCGCGGCCACGACGCGGTCAACGCCGGCCAGGGCGTCGACCTGATCGTCGCCGACGAGGGCAATGACTTCATCGTGCTCGGCGCCGACAGTCTCGATGAGGCCTTCGGCGGGGTCGGCAACGACTTCGTTCTCGGCAGCAAGACCACCGAGCAGACGCTTGGCGGCGAAGGTGACGACTGGATCGAGATCGGCGCCTGGACCGGCGCGGTCGGCGACAATTTCGACGACCAGTTCCAGCTCGATGCCGTCAAGGGCCACGACGTGTTCCACGGGGACGGCGGCTTCGACGAATTCATCGGCGAAGGCGGCGACGATATCTGGTTCGGCAGCCTTGGTCGCGGCAAGTTCGACGGCATGTCCGGCTACGACTGGACGACCTACGCCAACATGAACCTGGCGGTCGACGTCGACCTCAACCGGGTGATCCTGCCCGGTCTGCCGGTGCTTCCGGGCAACGCGGCGCTCGACAGTTTCACCCAGGTCGAAGGCGCGTCCGGATCGGCCCACAACGACGTCATCCGCGGTTCCGACGTCACCGCCGACCTCGTGCCGACCGAAGGCTTCCGCGGCAGTGCCCTGGATGCCGAGGGCATCGCCCTCATCACGGGCCTGCAGGCGCTTCTCGCCGGCGCGGGACCGGCCTCGTTCGATGCCAACGGCAGCTTCGTCGGCGGCAACATCCTGCTCGGCGGTGCCGGCAGCGACCTCATCGAAGGCCGCGGCGGCGACGATATCATCGACGGCGACCGATGGCTGCGGGTGCGCATCGCGGTGATGTCCGACTTCGACGAGAACGGCCCGGTCGGCAACACCGTGCTCGAGTTCCACGACAGCATGACGACTCTGGTCCAGAAAGTGTTCTCGGGTCAGATCAATCCCGGCCAGCTCAAGATCGTCCGCGACATCGTCTCCGACGGCGCGGCGGCATCGGACATCGACACCGCAGTCTACTCCGACGTCCGCGCCAACTATTCGTTCTCGGCGCGCGCCGACGGCACCCTCGTGGTCTCCAACACCGGCGGCCTCGATCCGCTCGAGGGCACCGACCTGCTGCGCAACATGGAGAGGTTGCAGTTTTCCGACGGCACTCTCGGTATCGTCGTAGGCACCCCGTTCAGCGACAATGGCCTCGCACCGCAGGGCCCGCCGTCCGACAACCGTCCCGTGCTGAACGGTTCGGCGACCGACGACATCATCGTCGGCCTTGCCGGAGCCGACGTGCTCAACGGTCTCGGCGGCAACGACATCCTGGTCGGCGGTCCGGGTTCTGCGACGGGAACGATTGCCGACAACTTCAATTCGGGCGGCTATGCCGGCAACGATGGTAACGCTGCAAACTTCGCCGGAAACTGGACGGAAAACGACAACAACAGCGCCACGAGCGGCGACATCGAAATCGATGGCAATCGCCTTCGTTTCAACGAGACCGTCGATGGCGGCGAAACCATCGAACGCTCGATGAACCTGGCGGGGGCCACGGCCGCAACGCTGTCCTTCAGCTACGAGGACGACAATCTCGGCGCGGGCCAGAGTGTCATCGTCGAGGCCCGCAACAGCGGCAGCGGCGCCTGGGAAGTTCTCGGCACGCTCGGCAGCACCACCGCGACAGGCAACGGCAATTTCAGCGCGACGCTGACCGCTGCCCAGATCGGCGCGAACTCGGGAATCCGCTTCCGAACAACCGGCGACGGCAACAACTGGGACAACGGTGACAATTTCTACGTCGACAACCTGACGATCACGATCGTCAGAGCCGGCCTCAACGGCGGCGTTGACACCCTCAACGGCGGTCTCGGCAACGACACCTACGCGTTCGGGCTCGGCGACGGCAACGATCTCATCAACGAAGCTGTCAATGCCGCCAGCGGCGGCACCGCCGACCGCATCTCGATCCAGGCTCCGAACGCGGTCGACGCGTCCGGTCAGCCTATCATCGATCCGGTGACCCTGCTTCCGGTACCGACGATCACCGCGCTGGATGCCTTCGACAGCAGCACCGCGACCCAGACCGGCGACCTGGTCATCAATTACAGCCTACCGACCGGGCCTACGGGATCCGTCGCCCAGTCCATCACAGTGGCAGGCCACTTCACCGGCAACAACGCGCAGACCGGCGTCGAACGCATCAACTTCAACGGCGCGACTTTCGCCGGCTATGCGCTCGGCGCGGAGGATTACTTCATCAGCCGCTCCGATCCGGCCGACCGGGCAGGCGGCGGCGTCGACATGTCGCTGAATGCGGTGACCAACGCTCAGGCCAACTTCGTGGTGGGCGAGCAGGGCGTCGACGACGAGATCACTGGCGGCGGCCTCAACGACCTGATCTTCGGCGGCACCGGCAACGACGACCTCGTCGGCGGGCTCGGCGACGACCTCCTGGTCGGCGGTGCGGGCAACGACGATCTCGACGCCCGGCTGAACCTCGCTGGTGACGACTTCGAAGGCGCCATCGGCGCCGACACGATGGTCGGCGGTGCGGGCAACGACACCTACGGCATCGACGATCTGCTCGATGTCGCGATCGAGGCCCAGGACGAGGGCACCGACACCGTCGAGACCTTCCTGGCCGAGCTTTCCATCGCGAACATGGCCAACGTCGAGAACCTCACCTACCGCGGCGTCGACGCCGACCAGTTCATCGGCACCGGCAACGCCGGCAACAACGTCATCACCGGCGGCGATCTGGCCGACACGCTGAGCGGCCTGGCGGGCAACGACACCCTGAACGGCGGTCTGGGCAACGACACGCTCGACGGCGGCGACGGCAACGATACCCTCAACGGCGGCGACGACGTCGACACGCTGACAGGTGGGATCGGGGCCGACACCCTCAACGGCGGAGCCGGGGCCGACGTCATGGCCGGCGGCGCCGACAACGACATCTACGTCGTCGACGATGCCGCCGACGTGGTGACCGAACTTGCGGCCGGCGGCACCGACACGGTGCAGTCCTCGGTCTCCTACACAGTCGGGGCCGAAGTCGAGAACCTGACGCTGACCGGAGGCGACGCCATCAACGGCAATGGCAACGCGCAGGCCAACACCATCGCCGGCAACGGCGCCAACAACCAGATCTTCGGCGGTGGCGGCAACGACACCATCGATGCCGGCAACGGCACCGACCTGGTCGACGGCGGTACTGGCGACGATACGCTGAGCGGAGGCACCGGCGGCGATACCGACACCATCATCGGCGGCGCCGGCAACGACACCATCAACGTCAGCGATGGCAACGACGTGGTGGTCTACAACGCCGCCGGGTTCGGTGCCGATACCATCACCGGCTTCGACTCGACCGCGGCCGGGGGCCAGGACCTGATCAACCTCAGCGCCCTCGGCATCACGGCCGCCAACCTGGCGACGCGTGTTGTCGAGACCCAGGTGGGCGCCAATACCGTGCTCACGGTCAGGGATGCGTCCCTGGCGACGATCGGCACCATCCAGGTCAACAACACGACGACGGCCGCGATCGACGCGTCCGACTACGTCCTAGCGCAGGCCGCGCCGGCGCCGTTCGGCACGGCGAGCGCCAACGCCGACGTCATCACCGGCAACGGCGGTGCCAATCTCATCGACGGCCTCGGCGGCAACGATACGCTGAGCGGCGGTGGTGGCGACGATGTCATCCTCGGCGGCGAGGGCGCGGATACCCTCAACGGCGACGACGGCAACGACACGTTGACCGGTGGCACCGGCAGCAACAACGGCGCCTACGTCGACAGCTTCGGAGCGGCGTCGTATTCGAACAGCAACGGCACGCTAGCGTTCACGGGAAACTGGACCGAAGGCGGCGGCGAGACGACTAGCCCGACAGCAGGCGACATCTCGATCACCGGCGGCCGCCTTCAGTTCAATCAGGGCGTCGATGGCGGCGAGACGATCGAGCGCGCCGTCAACCTCGCCGGCGCGACCGCGGCGACGGTGTCGTTCACCTACGAGGACGACAATCTCAACGGCGGCCAGACCGTCATCGTCGAGGCACGGAATGTCAACACCAACGCCTGGGAGGTCTTGACCGGCGGAACGCTGGGAGGCGGTGCCAACGGCACCTTCAACTTCAGCGCCGCCCTGACGTCCGCCCAGATCGGCTCGAACTCGGCCATCCGCTTCCGGACTACCGGCGACGGCAACAACTGGGACAATGGCGACAACTTCTACGTCGACAATTTCACGGTCAACGTCACCGCGCCGGGCCTCAACGCCGGGGCAGACACGGTCAACGGCGGTGCGGGAGACGACACCATCGTCTGGAACGCCAATGCGACGGCGGTCCCGACCGATGGCCGCGACATCGTCAATGGCGGCACCGAAGGCACCGCGGGCGACACCTTCGTCATCAATGGCAACACCTCCAGCGAGGCCTACACGATCTATACGTTGGCCGCCTGGGATGCCGTTGCCGGCAACGACATCGCGAGCTTCGGCGGACGTACGCCGGAAATCGTCATCACCCGAGGCGGTTCGGCCTTCGCCAACGTGATCGCGGAACTGAGCGAGATCGAGGAGATCCGCATCAACGGCATCGAACCGACTGGAGCGACGGGCGGCGCGGGAGCAGGCGATACGTTCACGGTCGTCGGCGACTTCACCGCGACCAACCTGCGCCTCAACACCATCACGATCGATGGCGACGAGGGCGACGACACGATCGACATTTCGGCCCTCACCTCGGCCCATCGCATCGTGTTCAAGTCCAACGGCGGCAACGACACCATCATCGGCGCCCTCCAGGCCGAGGACGTGATCGAGCTTCCGGAAGGGGCGGATCCGGCGACCTACCACCTGGTCGAGAACCAGGACGGCACCAAGACCATCTCGAACGGAACCCATTCGGTCACCTTCTCGGGCATGGTGCCGCCCCAGTTCGAACCCAATGAGCCGGACGAGGACGACGAGGAAGAAACCGAAACGCCGAACGAGGATGACGAGACGCCAACCGCGGGCGGCGACGACGAAGAAGAGACCGAGACCGCAACCGACGGCGTGGTCCGGAACGGCACGGCGCAGTCCGATACGCTGGTCGGCACACCCGGCGACGACAGCATCGTCGCCTTCGCAGGAGACGACATCGCCGTCGGCCATGCTGGCGCCGATGCGATCTCGGCCGGCGAGGGGGCCGACTTCGTCAACGGCGGTGCTGGCCGGGACGTGATCTTCGCTGGCGCGGGCGACGACCACGTGTTCGCCGGAGCCGACGCGGACATCGTCTACGGCGATGCCGGGGCGGACCGCATCTTCGGCGATCAGGGCGACGACCTGATCAACGCCGGTGCGGGCGACGACACCGTGTTCGGCGGGGCCGGCAACGACCTGATCGTGGCCGAGATAGGCGATGGCAACGACGCCTATTTCGGCGACGAAGGTGCCGGTGGGTCGGGCACCGACACGCTCGACATGTCAGCGGCGAGCACGGCCGTCACCGTCAACCTGGGTTCCGGCCCGCTCGCGAACGGCAGTGCCTCGAGCTCGCAGACCGGCAACGACACGCTGTGGGGCATCGAGAACGTCACCACCGGCTCCGGCAACGACGTCATCGTCGCCGGCACTGCCGCCAACGTGATGAAAGGAGGGCTCGGCGACGACACCTTCCGCTTCAACTCGGTGGAAGCGGCCAAGGGCGACACCATCGTCGGCTTCGAGCCGGGAGACCGCATCGACCTCAGCGGCATCGACGCGAACTACGCCGCCGACGGCAACCAGAGCTTCACCCTGGTTTCCGATGCCGCGTTCACCGCGGCCGGGCAGCTCGCGGTGAGCTACGAGACCCACGACGGTCAGGAATTCACCGTCATCCAGGGCAACGTCGACGGCAACGCCGCCGCCGACTTCAAGATCGAGATCGCGGGCCACCAGAACCTCGGTTCCAACGTCACGCTCTAGCCTCACGACCCTATGCCGGAACGGGAGACCATCTTCCCGTTCCGGCCAGATTTCCGTTCCTCGCACCTGAGGGCATCCAAACAAATGGCTAAACCGAAAGAGCTCACACCCGCGAAGCGCCGGCGCCTCGCCGAGCTGACAAGGGGCTTCCGCAGCATCGTCCTGTTTCTCTTCGTGGTCTCCGGCATGATCAACGTGCTGGCGCTCACCGGCTCCGTCTACATGATGCAGATCTACGACCGCGCGCTGACCAGCGGCAGCATCCCCACCCTGGTGATGCTCTCGGTGCTCGCGATCGGGCTCTATCTATTCCAGGGTGCCTTCGACGTCGTCCGCTCCCAGGTGCTGGTGCGGGTTGGCGCCCGGATCGACCGCAAGATCGCGCCGCTGGCGCATCGCGTCGCCATCGACATGCCGCGTTTCGGCTTCTCCACCTCCGAAGCGCTGGAGCGCGGGCGGGACGTCGACACCGTCCGTGGCTTCCTCGGCAGCCAGGGCCCCTCGGCGTTGTTCGACCTGCCCTGGATGCCGATCTATCTGGCCTTCATCTACTTCCTTCATCCGATGCTCGGCGCGTTGACCTTCGCCGGCGCGCTCGTCCTCGTCGTGCTCACCGTGGTCAGCGAAGTCATGACCCGCCGTCTCATCGTGTCCACGCGCAAGGCGGCGACGGAACGCAACGGCATCGCCGACTGCAACGCGCGCAACGCCGAGGTGCTCAAGGCGATGGGCTTCGCAGGCCGCGCCGTCGGCCGCTTCAACGAGGCCAATGCCGAGCATCTCGATCTGCAGACGAGGGCCAACGACATCACCGGCGGATTCGCCGCGGTTTCGCGTGTGCTACGCATGGTGCTGCAGTCGGCCCTGTTGGGGCTCGGCGCCTACCTCACCATCAAGGGTGAGCTTTCGGCTGGCGCCATCATCGCGGTCTCGGTCGCCTCGGCGCGCGCGCTGGCCCCCGTCGATCTCGCGATCGGCAACTGGAAGGCCTTCATCGCGGCGCGGATGGCCTACCAACGGCTGCGCGACACCGTCATCGCACTCGCCTCCGCCGACGAGCCGATGCGGCTACCCGACCCGACCGCCCGCCTCTCCGTCGAGAAGATCACCGTGGCGGTCCCCGGGACCGGACAGGTGGTGCTGAGCGAAGTCGCCTTCGAGCTCGAGGCCGGCCAGGCGCTCGGCATCATCGGCCCCAGCGCCGGCGGCAAGACCACGCTGGTGCGTGCGCTAACCGGCATCTGGCCGGCGCTGCGCGGCAGCGTGCGGCTCGACGGCGCCGACTTGACCCAGTGGCGCGAGGACGACCTCGGCAGGCACATCGGCTATCTCCCCCAGGAGGTCGCGCTGATGGACACCACCATGGAGGAGAACATCTGTCGCCTCGAGCGCCAGCCCGACTCCCGCAAGGTGATCGAGGCCGCCAAGGCGGCCGGCGTCCACGAGATGATCGTCAGGCTGCCGGAGGGCTATCGCACCAGGTTGGGGCCGCAGGGCTGCGCGCTTTCCGCAGGTCAACGCCAGCGCATCGCGCTGGCGCGCGCGCTTTACGGCAATCCCTTCATGGTGGTGATGGACGAGCCCAACTCCAATCTCGACGGCGAGGGTGAGGCGGCGCTCACCGCGGCGATCGAGGGCATTCGCGCTCGCGGCGGCATCGCCATCGTGATCGCGCACCGCCCGAGCGCGCTGGTGGCGGTCGATCTCGTCGCCATCGTCCAGGCCGGCCGCATGGTCGCCTTCGGCAAGAAGCAGGACATCATGACTCCTGTCCTGCAGCCTTCCGCGCCAACCCCGGCCGGCACGATTCCCGTAGAAGCCCAAATGCGGAGGCCTGCATGATCAACGTCCAGGCCACCCGCAAGTCCACCGTCGAGACTGCCCCCGGCCGCGAGGACTACGAAGAGAAGCAGGATCGCAGCCGCCGCTTCGTGCCGCTGATCTTCTTGCTCATCGTCGGATCCTGCACAGCCTACCTCAAGAGCTTCCTGCCAATGAAGCTGGGGGCCAGCGAGGACCGTGAAAAGGTCCGCGGCTCGGGCGAGGAGGAGAACCTGAAGGAGGACGCGCTCGCGGCGGCCGAGGAAGCCGCGGAGGAGCAGCCTGAGCCGCCCCGGTCGTCGGGCTGGACCGAGGAGGGCAGGATCGTCGCGCACGCCGAGGAGGAGCGCGCCGTAGGCGGCGGTGCGACCGATTTCAGCGCCCGGGCGCGCACCGACAAGCCCGAGCTGAACAACAAGGGGTCCGGCGCGAGTCCGAAGGTCGCCAACGACAACCACCGGCCTCGCCAGGAGGACCCCGCGGCTGGCGGTGGCGGTGGTGGAGGAGGTGGCGGCGGAGGCGGAGGAGGTGGCGGCGGCGACAGACCGCGCGACCCGCCGGCGCCGGATCACCGCAACCGCGCGCCCCGCGTCTCGGGCGCGGTGCATCTTCCTGACGTGGTGGCCTGCCATGGGCTGGCGATATCGATGGCGGCGCTGCTGGCCGGCGCCACAGATGCGGACGGCGACAATCTGACCGTGGTCGGCATCTTCTCCTCCTCCGGCACTCTGGTCCGCACCGAGGACGGCTGGGAATTCGACCGCGCACCGAACATGCTCGGCGAGGTCAAGCTGACCTACGCGATCAGCGACGGCTCCCACATCGTCATGCAGACAGCCTACTTCAATGTGGTTGAGGCGCCGCCCATCGTCGGGACCGAGAGCGACGACATCCTGCTCGGCACCCAGTGCGCCGAAACCATCGCGGGACTCGGCGGAGACGACAACATCGACGCCAGAGGCGGCAACGACCGGATCTCGGGCGGGGCCGGCGACGACCATATTTTGGCGGGCGCGGGCCACGACGTGGTCTATGCGGGCGACGGCAACGACACCGTGTTCGCGGGCACGGGCAACGACGTGGTGTTCGGCGGCACCGGCGACGACCGTCTGTGGGGCGACGAAGGCGACGACACCCTGCTGGGTGAGGAGGGAGACGACCACCTCGACGGCGGCGCGGGCCGCGACATTTTGCTGGCGGGAGCCGGCGACGACACCCTTGAGGGCGGTGACGGCCACGACCATCTCGACGGCGGCGAGGGCGCCGACCGGATGTCCGGCGGTAGCGGCAACGACATCATCGCCGACGGCGGCGGAAACGACGTCGCCACCGGCGGCGCGGGCAACGATATCGTAATGGCGGCCGCCGATGCCGCGGACGACGGCTTCGCCGGCGGCGCCGGCGTAGACACGCTGGACTATTCATCGGCTACGCGTTCGATCAGGGTGGATCTGGGCTCGGGTACCGCCTCCGGCACTGACATCGGCAACGACGCGATCGCGGAGTTCGAGATCGTCATCGGCGGCGCGGGCGACGATACCCTCACGGCCGCTGGATCGGCTTCGGTCTCGATCGACGGCGGCGGCGGAAACGACGTCGTGGCCGGGGGCGCCGGCGACGACACGCTGACCGGCGGGACTGGCAACGACACGATCTCGGACGGCGGCGGATCTGACACGGTCGCCGGCGAGGCCGGAAACGATCTGGTTCTCGCTGTGGCCGATGCCGCGGACGACAGCCTCGACGGCGGTGCCGGGACCGACACCCTCGACTATTCCTCGGCCGTCAAGAAGATCGCCGTGAATCTCGCCTCGGGCCGGGCCTTCGGTGAGGACATCGGAGAGGACGCGATTGCAGAGTTCGAGATTGTCGTCGGCGGCGCGGGCGACGACGTCATGACGGGGAGTGCGGGAGCCGACAGTCTCGCCGGCGGGGCCGGCAACGACATCATCGCCGACGGCGGCGGAGCCGACAAGGTGGACGGCGGCTTCGGCGACGACGTCGTGCTCGCGTCGGCCGACGGCACCGACGACGCCTATGATGGCAATTCGGGCCAGGACACCCTGGACTATTCGGCGACCACCGTCACCGTCACGATCGATCTGCGCAGCGGCACCGCCATGGGACGTGAGATCGGCAAGGACCTGATCGATGGCTTCGAGGTGATCATCGCGGGCTCCGGTGACGACGTGATCATCGCCGGCGGCGGCGCGGTGGTCCTGACCGGCGGCGCCGGCGATGACTGCTTTCAGTTCCAACGCGGTGATGACGGCGCTCAGCAGCAGGACGTGGTCAAGAAGATCACCGACTTCACAATCGGCGACAAGATCGTGGCCGCGACCTATCAGATTACGATCAAGGAAGGCTGCGACGCCGAGGAGCAAGTCGCTGACCTGTTTGAACAGATCTACCTCGACGAGAACCACGGCGGCCACAATCGCCAAGTGCGCTTCCGCTTCGAGGAACTCGCCGAGGGCAAGTACACCGCCATCGACGTCGATTACGGCAACGACGACGCAGACGGCATGACGATCGAAGTCGCCGGTCACCACCATCTGCAATTCTCGTCGATTCATTCCTGAGGTGAAGCCATGAAGCATGTCGCCGCATCTGAATTCGCCCGCTTGGAGCATCCGGCTATCGACGCGCCCCGCGAACGGCCGTTGCGGCTGTGGCCGCGCATCGTCGCCGGCCTCGTGCTGAGCGCGCTACTGGTCGCCGGTTGCGGCGGCTGGGCCGCCTGGGCGATGTTGGAGGGCGCGGTGGTCGCCGCCGGAACGGTCAAGGTCGACCAGAACCTCAAGGAGGTGCAGCACCGCGACGGCGGCATCGTCAAGACACTGTCGGTGCGCCAGGGCGACCAGGTTCGCGAAGGCCAGGTGCTGGCGACCCTCGATGACGTCCAGATCAAGGCCGAGCATCTGATCGTGCGCGCGCAGCTGGTCGAGGCGCTCGGGCGCCGCGCCCGCCTGGTGGCCGAACGCGACAACCTGACGTCCGTCGAGTTTCCCGGCGACATGCACGCGTTATTCCCTTCGACCGCCGGATCGGTGATCCACGGCGAGGCCCGTCTGTTCGCCGGCAACAAGACCGCGCGCGACAGCCAGAAGGAACAGCTCGAGCTCAGCATCGCCCAAACCGGCGAGGAGATCAGGGGCATGGCGGCCCGCCTCGCCGCCAAGGAGGAGGAAGGTAAGCTCGTCGGTGCCGAGCGCGAGAAGCTGCAGTCGCTCTTCGAGCGCAAGATCGTCGAGTACCAGCGCGTTTATACCTCCCAGCGCGACTACGCCCGCATCATGGGCGAGCAGGGCGAGATCCAGGCGAGCATCGCGCGCGCCAAGGTGAGGACCAGCGAGATCCGCGTGCAGATCATCGCCGTGGACCAGAACGCCTCGACCGAGGCCCAGAAGGACCTGCGCACAGTGGAGGCGCGCATCGCCGAGCTTCAAGAGCGCAAGCTCGCCGTCGAGGACCGGCTGTCGCGCACCGAGATACGTTCCCCGGCGTCCGGCTACATCAACGAACTGTTTGCCTACACGGTGGGCGGCGTCATCACCCCGGCGGCCAAGATCGCTACCGTGGTGCCGGAGAACGCCGACCTCAAGTTCGAGATTCGCATCTCGCCGGCCGACATCGACCAGGTGAGGGTTGGACAGCCGGCGCGCATCCGCCTCTCCGCCTTCAACCGCGCCACCACGCCGGAGCTGAAGGGCAAGGTCGCGATGGTGTCGCCGGCCTCGGCCCGGGATCCGTCCAACGGCCAGGAGCACTACATCGCCCACGTCCGCCTGCTTCCTGTCGAGGAGGACCTGATCCAGCACAAGGGACTGAAGCTCGTTCCCGGCATGCCGGCGGAGGTCTTCGTCTCGACCCAGGAGCGCACCGCGGCCTCCTATCTGGCCAAGCCCGTCATCGACCAGATGACACGCGCCTTTCGGGAGCGCTGAGCATGACGCATTCTCCCGCCGACACACCGACGACGGCATCGACGGCCGAGGTGGTCGCCGGGGTTTTTGCGGTAACCCTTCCGGGTAAGGGGGGCGTCGAAAGCCGCGAATCGGCGGCAGTTTCGGCCGTGATCTCCGGCCTAGCGCTGCAGCCCGGGCATCTTGCCACACCGTCGGAATTTCCCGGGACGAACTTTACGACTTGCTGTTTTCTTTCGGGTCCGGGGGTTTTGCTTTCCTCGTCAATGTCTTGGACCGCCGTTTCCCGGAGGCGGAACTATTCATGATGCCTTTTTAGGGTGGGTTTGATGAGCGATATTTCGATCGCGATTGTCGAGGACCAGCCTTTGATGATGACGGCCCTCACGACCTTTCTTTCGACGCCGACCGATTTCAAGATCGTCGCCTTCGGCGCCACCGCCGCCGACATGATCCGGCTGGCCCGTTTCCATGTCCCCAGGCTGATGATTCTGAGCCCCTCCGTCCCCGACGAGACCTACGACGCCATCCGCACGATCCGCAACGTCCTGCCTGCGATCAAGATCGTCGCCTACACCTCCCAGCACGGCGTCGACCATGCCGTCCGGGCGCTCGACGCCGGCGCTCACGGCTACGTCCTCAAGCGCTCCTCGGCCGACGAGTTGATGGCCGCCGTCCGGGCCGTGCTGAAGGATGAGACCTATATTACCCAGGGCTTTGCGGTCCGGGTGATCGACGCGCTCCGCAACACCGACGTCCGCCACCGCGTCGCCGAGGCCATCAAGCTCAGTCAGCGCGAGGGGCAGATTGTCCGGCTGCTGCTGCGTGGCATGACCAACAAGGAAATCGCCGCGACGCTTCGCATCACCGAGAAGACGGTCAAGCACTACATGACCGAGCTGATGCAGAAGATGCAAGCCAGGAACAGGGTCGAGGTCATCATCGCCGCCCAGAGGATGTCCGAGTACCGACTCCAGTCGCTCGACGCCTGAAACAGGAAAAGGATTCGCGCTGCCCGCCCGGCCGGTTTAGTCCTTCGCCCGAATCCTGTTCGTATCCGACTTCAATGTCGTTTTCTGTGCGCATGGCGGAGGCGACGACTCCAGCGACACGCCTTCATGCTGGCGTGGCCGACGAGCAAGCGAGCCGGGCAGGGCGGCTATTTCGGGATTGGTTTGCGGTAACCTCTATACTTCCCGCGGTCGGGCATCGTGTTTGTTCGGAGTATCATGCGCCTCTTGGAATACGCGATCGGTAGCGGCCGGAACGCGATGGCGAGAATGAACTACAGGAAGCGGTGGAAGCCTTTCTCCGACGTCTTACGGCTTGTCGAAGGCCAGTTGGTTAGACTTCAGCACTCGTACCGTCTCTGAAGCGGCCGTTGGACCGGATGCTCTGGCGATACGCCGCAGGCGTCTGGAAGGCACGAACGAACGCGCGGTGCATATTAGCTAGGCTGCCGAACCCAACCCTGTGGGAGATTTGCTGGACGGACAGCGGTCGCCGAGGCCCGGCTCGTCCAAGCGAAGCAAATCCCTCGTTACAGATATCACCCCGAACAACTTGTCTGACCTTCGGGGGCACGGCCGTCATCGCGAACGCTATGTCAGTTCCAACCGCGCCTCAGAAGAGCGTGCTTGCAATGTTTAGTATATGGTGTTTCACTAAACAAATCGAGCTTGGCTGAATCCCTAAGAATCCAGGCAGGCGCGAGGAAACGTCCGTTTAGTCGTTCAGCCCGTGAAGGACTGTATCGCTCTGCTCGAAGCATTCGAGCGGGTTGGAGAGTCGCGCCATGTCGATGGCCGGCCCCACTGGGAGGGAAAGCGTTATGAAACAGGCAGTAAAGGCGCTTCTTACTACGTTCGGAGTTCTCGCATCCGCGCTCGGTGTCGGAGTGGGGACTACTCCTGCGCATGCGCAGGCCAAGACCATCACGCTGTGCTGGGCCGCGTGGGATCCTGCCAACGCCTTGGTCGAACTGTCGAAGGATTTCACCGCCAAGACCGGCGTCGGCATGAAGTTCGAGTTCGTGCCGTGGACCAACTATGCCGACCGCTTCCTGAACGAGCTCAATTCGCATGGTTCGCTGTGCGATCTCATCATCGGGGATTCGCAATGGATCGGGGGCGCCGCCGAGAACGGTCAGTACGTCAAGCTCAACGATTTCTTCACAAAGGAAGGAATCAGCATGGACGACTACATGCCGGCGACAGTGGTCGGCTATTCCGAGTGGCCGAAGAACAGCCCGAACTATTGGGCGCTGCCCGCCATGGGTGACGCGGTGGGCTGGACCTATCGCAAAGACTGGTTTGCGCGGCCTGAGATCCAGGCGGATTTCAAGGCCAAGTACGGCCGCGATCTCGCCGTGCCGAAGACGCTCGATGAACTACGCGACATCGCAAAATTCTTCCAGGGCCGCGAGATCGACGGCAAGAAGGTCTATGGCGCTTCGATCTATACCGAGCGGGGCTCGGAAGGCATCACCATGGGCGTGTCGAACTACCTCTATGATTACGGCTTCCAGTATCAGGATCCGAAGAAGCCGTATTCAATGGACGGGTTCGTCAACTCGCCCGGCGCCGTGAAGGGGCTCGAGGCCTACAAGGAGCTCTACAAGTGCTGTACGCCCCCCGGCGCATCCAACTCCTACATGTCCGAAGGGCTTGATGCGTTCAAGTCGGGGCAAGTCGCGCTTCAGATGAACTTCTTCGCCTTCTTCCCGGGCCTCTACAAGGATCCGAACGTCGGTGGGGACAAGATCGGCTTCTTCAGCAATCCCGCCGGCCCCGCGACCCGGGCGACGCAGCTCGGTGGGCAGGGCATCTCGGTCGTTTCTTATTCCAAGAACCAGGCCGAGGCGCTGCAATATATCAAATGGTTCTCCGGTGGAGATGTGCAGAAGAAGTGGTGGGCGCTGGGCGGCTATTCCTGCGCCAAGTCAGTGTTGAACGATCCGGGCTTCCCGAACAGCGCGCCGTTTGCCGGCGAGTTTTTGAAGTCGATGGGCATGGTCGTCGACTTCTGGGCCGAGCCTTCCTATGCCCAACTCCTGCAAGCCGAACAGAAGCGCGTGCATGACTACGTGGTGGCGGACAAGGGCACCGCGCAGGAAGCGCTCGATGGCCTGGTAAAGGACTGGAAGGCGATCTTCAAGGAAGAAGGCAAGAAGTTCTAGGGCAAACGCCTGGAGCGCACGCCGAGCGCGCTCCAGGCTCTCTTCGGTAGAACCCGCAGGCGTCGCATAGTCGACAATCGCGACGCCAGGATTGACCAGGGCCATGAACGATTTGAGCACTTCGTCGCAGATCACCTACCGGGCCGTCCCGATCCGACCAGGCGTGATACGTCGTATCCGCGGCCTTTCGGACCAGGCGCTTGCATGGCTCTTCATCACACCGACGATCGTGCTGCTGCTGGCGATCAATATCTTCCCGCTGGTATGGACGATCTACCTGTCATTTACCAACTACCGCGCCAATCGGCCGAACGCGCCGACGCTATGGCTGGGGACCGATTGGTACCAGTCGATCCTGACCGATCCGGATATCTGGGCGGCAATGCAGGTCACGGCGCATTTCGTGGTTTGGACCGTGCTGATCGAGACTGTGCTCGGATTCGGCCTTGCGTTCCTGATCGACAAGAAATTCCGTGGCCATGGCCTGTGGACCACGATCATTCTGTTGCCGATGATGCTCTCACCAGCGGTTGTCGGCAATTTCTGGACCTTCCTCTATCAGCCGCAGATCGGGCTGTTCAACTACGTGGTCGCCTTCTTCACGGGGCGCGGCGCTTCGTCGTTCCAGATGCTGGGAGACGTGACCCTCAGCCCGTGGGCCATCGTCATCGTCGACGCCTGGATGTGGACGCCTTACGTGATGCTGATTTGCCTGGCGGGGTTGCGGTCGATCCCGGATTACATTTATGAGGCAGCGGAGGTCGACCGCGCGTCGAATTGGCGGCAGTTCTGGTCGATCACGCTGCCGATGGCTCTGCCGTTCATCATGCTCGCGGTGCTCTTTCGCGGGATCGAGAATTTCAAGATGTTCGACATGGTCAACCTCCTGACCGGAGGAGGGCCGGGCTCGACCACGGAAGTCGCTTCGATCACACTGAAGCGCGCAGCCTTTGAGAGTTGGCGAACCGGCTATTCCTCGGCCTTCGCGATCATTCTGTTCGTGACAGTGTTTGGCCTTGCCAACATCTACGTCAAGGCGCTGAACCGGGTGAAAAGCAGATGAGCGCCTCAAATGCAGCCCACTCAGTCGTCGAACCGTCGACCGGCACTCGCCGCTTTGCCGGCCTGCTCGTCATACTCTATGCCATCATAACGATGGTTCCGCTGATATGGATCGTGCTCACCTCGTTCAAGTCGCCTGACGATGCGATCTCCTATCCGCCGAAGGTCCTCTTCAAGCCCTCCCTTGAAGGCTATTGCAATGTCTTCACAACACGCTCGCGTCAGACTCAGGAGTTTATCCAGACGCTGGGGCCGCCGCAGGGGCTTTGTGACAACATCGCGCGCAGCCGCAACATGGTTGTCGCCGGGCCGTCGAACTACGTGCCGCGCTTCATCAACTCGCTGATCATCGCCTTTGGCTCGACCGTGCTTGCCGTCGCGCTCGGTACGCTCTCGGCTTATGGTTTTTCGCGCTTCCGCGTGCCTCTCAAGGACGACCTCCTGTTCTTCATTCTGTCGACCAGAATGATGCCGCCAATCGCGGTCGCGATCCCGATCTACCTGATGTACCGGACCGTCGGGCTATCGGATACCCGTCTCGGGATGATCCTGCTCTACACTTCGGTGAACGTCTCGCTCGCTGTCTGGCTACTCAAGGGCTTCATCGACGAAATCCCGCGTGAATACGAAGAAGCGGCAATGATCGATGGCTATACGCGCTTTCAGGCGTTCGTGAAGGTGGTTCTGCCGCAGGCGACGACGGGGATCGCGGCGACGGCGATTTTCTGCCTGATTTTTGCGTGGAACGAATACGCCTTTGCTGTGCTTCTGACCTCTGGCAACGCTCAGACCGCGCCCCCATTCATTCCGATCATCATTGGCGAAGGCGGCCAGGATTGGCCGGCCGTAGCCGCCGGCACGACGATCTTTCTTGTGCCGATCGTCGTGTTCACAGTGCTGCTCCGCAAGCATCTTCTGCGCGGTATTACCTTTGGGGCCGTCCGCAAATGAACCTTGATGTGAACACGTCAACGCCGCACGTCAGCCTGACGAGCAGAATGTTGCGTCGCGGTCCGCTCGAGGCCATCGCGACGGCGATCATTGCCGCGGGCGTGATCATGCTGATGCAGCCGTTTTTTCTGACGCTTTATTCCTGGTCTTTCGCGGTCACTCTCTTTGGGACGGTGATGTTCACGATCGTCTCGAAGGTCCGGGAGTAGCGCTCGATGGCACAGATCAGGGTCGAAGCGCTCAACAAATCCTTTGGAGAGTTTCACGCAGTCAAGGGCGCGAGCTTTACGGTGGATGACGGCCAGTTCCTTTGTCTGCTTGGGCCGTCCGGCTGCGGCAAAACGACAACGCTGCGGATGATTGCAGGACTGGAATTGCCGACATCCGGCACGATCAGGCTCGACGGTGAGGACGTGACGATGAACCGTGCCTCCGCGCGAGATATCGCCTTCGTCTTCCAGCTATTTGCGCTCTATCCGCACATGAATGTCCGGCGCAATATCGGCTTTCCGCTCAAATGCGAGGGCATCGGAGCCGCGGAGTGCGACCGGCGCGTGGTGGAGGCCGCTCGGATCCTGCGTATCTCCCACCTCCTTGATCGGTCGGTTTCGACCCTCACCGGCGGCGACCGTCAACGCGTCGCGCTTGGGCGGGCGATCGTCCGCAAGCCGAAGTGCTTCCTGATGGACGAGCCGCTCGGAGCGCTCGATACCGAGATGCGCGAGGCGATGATCCAGGAATTGCGCGCGCTGCATGACCGGCTTGGCGCGACCACCGTTTACGTCACGCATGATCAACTGGAGGGCATGGCAATGGCGGACCTGATTGCGGTGATGAACAACGGCGTGGTCGAGCAGATTGCGAGTCCGCGCGATATTTATGACCGGCCTGTTTCGCTCTTCGTCGCGGACTTTATCGGTTCTCCAGCGATGAATTTCCTGCCATTTCGCGGCAGCCTGCAAGCCGGGGCGCAGGCGATCCGGCTCGGGGATCGCGACGTTGCGATACCCACCGCACGCGAGGCTCTGGTGGAGAGCGACCTTGTCCTGGGCGTCAGACCCGAGCATGTGCGTTTTTCCGATAGCGGCATGGTGCGGGGCGAGATCTATGGGTCGGAATATCTCGGCACGACGCAGATCGTGACGGTGACGACGCCTTACGGCGCTCTCAAGGCCCGCTCGCCCGCCAGCATGCCCCTTCGGATTGGGATGAATGTCGGGCTCGATTTTCGGCCCGATACGTTGTCGCTCTTCGACCAGGGGTCGGGACGGGCAATACGCACCGCATTGCACGAGGGAGGCAAGCATGGCTGAAGTCGAGATCGGGGCGGTCTCCAAGGCGTTTGGCAAGACGCAAGCCGTCGTCGATCTGTCCCTCACCATTGGAGATGGCGAATTCGTTGCGTTGCTGGGGCCGACCGGCGCCGGCAAGACAACGACGCTGCGTCTCGTTGCCGGATTAGAGGCGCCCGACAGCGGCTCGGTCCGCATCGACGGACGCGATGTGACCAGTGATGCGCCGGCGGATCGTGACGTCGCCTTCGTATTCCAGCAATATTCGTTGTACCCGCATCTGACCGTGTTCGAGAACATGGCCTTTGCGCTACGCGCGCCGACTCGGCGGCTGCCGGAGGCCGAAATTCGCGCAAAGGTCGAACAGGTTGCGCGTCTTCTCCATATCGACGCCAAGCTCCACAGCAAGGCGACCCAGTTGTCGGGCGGGCAGATGCAGCGCGTTGCGATTGGCCGCGCTCTGGTGCGCTCGCCCTCGATCTACCTGATGGACGAGCCGCTCTCTTCGCTCGATGCCAAGCTGCGCGGTGAAATGCGCCTGGAGCTTAAGCGCATCCAGATCGATCTCGGCGCGACGATCCTCTACGTCACCCACGATCAAACCGAGGCTATGACCATGGCATCGCGCATCGGCGTGATGGAGGCCGGGCGGCTGATGCAGATCGGCACGCCGCGCGAGATTTACGAGAACCCGGTCAACGCCTATGTCGCTGCCCGGCTCGGCCAGCCGATGATCAACCTGCTGCCGGCAACTCTGTTTGCCGGCGTTCCGCCCGGCGTCAAGACGATTGGCGCTCGTACCGAGCACCTGGCGATCGCACGCAGCGGCGGGGACGTGTCGGCCACCGTCACGCGGGTCGAACATCTCGGCGACCAGAGCCATGTCCATCTCGATCTCGGCGGCCAACCTGTCGTGACGTTGGCCGACCCTGAGGCGAGGTTAGACGTCGGCGACGTCGTGTCGCTACGCCTTAACAGGCCGCTGTTCTTCGATGCGGCCGGCGGGAGGGTCGCGGCATGAGTCTCGATCGGACCTCCAGGGAGAACCTGGTGCGGGCGCTTGCGGAATCGGTGATCCAGCACGCCGACGAACTGACCAGCCTCGACCAGGCGATCGGTGACGGCGATCATGGGCTGAACATGAAACGCGGCTTCGAGGCCGTGCTCGCGACGTTGCCCGGCCTTGCGGACAAGTCTCTGCCAGAAATGCTGAAGTCGATCGGAATGACGCTGGTCATGAAGGTTGGCGGAGCCTCTGGGCCGCTGGTTGGCACCTTCTTCATGGAGTTGGGCAAGGCGCTTCCAGACCAGCCAACACGCGCGGAGTTTGTCGTGGCTACGGATATGGCAATCAATGCCGTAAAGGCGCGCGGACGCTCGGAGGCAGGACAGAAAACCTTGCTGGATGTCCTGGTGCCCGTGCAAGCGGTATTGGCTGCAGGCGGCGATGCGCGGGCGATTGCGTTAGAAGCGGTGCAGGCGGCCGATCGCACGACGCCGATGCTCGCTATTCGCGGCAGGGCTTCTTTTCTCGGCGAACGCTCCATTGGTCACATGGACCCCGGTTCGCGCTCAGCGTCCCTGTTGATCGGGGCTGCAGTCAAAGTATTGGAATTCGAGGCAAGGTCATGAACAATCCAAATGGCGGCAATGTCGGAATCGTTATCGTTTCACATTCGCCCAAGATAGCGGAAGGCGCGGCAGATATGGTGCGTCAGATGGTGGGCAATGCGGTGCCGCTCGCCTGGACCGGCGGCGATGTCGATGGAGGGCTCGGCACGAATGTTGCTGGAATCCTGGAGGCGATCGAGGCGGCGTGGTCCGCAGCAGGTGTGGCTGTGCTCGTTGATCTCGGCGGTGCCGAGACAAATTCCGAGATGGCGGTGGAAATGTTGGCTGAAGATCGAAGGGCGCGCGTCGTCGTCTGCAATGCTCCGGTGGTCGAAGGAGCGGTGATTGCAGCGACGGAATCCTCGGGTGGCTCATCGCTCGCAGCCGTCAAGCGTAGCGCGGAGGAATTCTATGCATGATGCCCACGCCAGCCGGGCAGGTGAGACGTCGGTGCCGCTGACCGCCTCGGCGGTTCTCGTCAACAAGGTCGGACTTCATGCGCGGCCGTCGGTCAAGCTCACGCAGTGTGCGAAGAGGTTTGCCGCAAAGATCGAACTCGCCCTCTCTGGAGATGGGCCTTGGACGGATGCCAAAAGTCCGGTGAAGGTGATGCGTGTAAAAGCTCCGCAGGGGGCGACGCTGCATTTCCGGGTCGCCGGACCGGACGGAGAGGTGGCGCTCGCTGCCATGCTTGCGCTTGTGCATGACGGTTTTGGTGAGGCTTAACTGCAGTGGCAGAGATCCAACTTATCGGCCGTGCCGCATCGCCGGGCCTCGCGTTCGGGCCGGTCGCCGTGCTGACTGCGGCCGTGGCCGGGCGAATGGCGAGCGAGGATCCGGAGCAGGAGGCTGCAGCGCTGCGGGCGGCGATCGGGGGGGCGAGGGCGCAACTCGCCGAGCAGATCAAGACGATTCAGAGTGAGGCGGCAGACATTCTGGAGTTCCAGGCCGCCATGTTGGAAGACGATGCACTAACAGATACGGCATATGAACTTATCGCGATCGGGATCGCTGCCGACCATGCCTGGCGCCGGGCACTCGACCTAGAGATCGCCGGCTATCGCGCGGCTGAAGATGAATATTTCCGTGCCCGGGCCGTTGATATCGTTGACATCCGCGATCGCGTGCTTGCGCATCTGGGCGGTGTGGATGTTGTCGCCGGAATCGCGGGCGGTTCGATTGTTGCGGCTGAAGATATCACGCCTTCGACCTTTCTTGCGACTGACTGGTCGCAAGGCGGCGCGATCGCGCTGGCCAGTGGCTCACCTTCCTCGCATGTCGCCATGTTGGCGCGTGCGCGCGGGGCGCCGATGGTTGTTGGATTAGGTCCGTTGTCGTGGCATGGACAGCCACCAGTCTTGGCGCTGGTAGACGGCGACGCCGGAAGGGTCATCTTCGATCCGGAGCCGGAGACCATCCGTCTCTTTGAGCTGCGTATGGCGGCTGCGAAGGCCGAGCTGGCTGTCGCCGAGACGACCAGCCTTGCGCCTGCCTTCGTCGCCAATGGTCGGCGGATAGCGGTTCTGCTCAATGTCGCCGGGCCTGAAGACCTTGCAAACCTTGATTCCGCAATTTGCGACGGCATTGGCCTTGTACGCACGGAATTCCTGTTCGAGGCGGCCCACGGCCTGCCGGACGAGGAAACGCAATACAGGGTCTATCGAGACATTCTCGTCTGGGCCCAAGATAAACCGGTGACGATCCGGACCTTGGATGCAGGCGGAGACAAGCAGGTTCCCGGTTTGACGGTCGAAGGTGAGAGCAATCCGTTTCTCGGCCTCCGCGGTATCCGCCTCTCGCTCGCGCGGCCGGAGGTGTTTCGCATGCAGCTCCGCGCGCTCTGCCGTGCGGCTGTCCATGGCACGCTGAAAGTGATGTTGCCCATGGTTGCGGTCCCGTCGGAATTGGACCGCGCGAACGAAATACTTGACGCGGAGTTCACAGCCCTCCAAGCGAAAGGAGTTGCCTGCGCTCGCCCGCCGCTCGGCATTATGGTCGAGGTTCCAGCGGCGGCGCTCTGTGCAGCGGATTTTGGCGCTGCATTCTATTCCATCGGTTCGAACGATCTAACCCAGTACACCATGGCGGCGGCGCGCGACATCGGCGCAGTCGCTGACCTCAATGATACCAGCAATCCGGCTGTGCTGGCACTGATAGCCGCGACCGTCGAGGCCGGGCTAAAGCGGGGCGTCGAGGTTTCGCTCTGTGGCGACGCCGCGGCCAACACTCACCTGACGGCGGCGCTGCTCGCAACCGGATTGACAACTCTCTCTGTGTCGCCGATTGCCGTCGCACGGCTCAAGGCCGCAATCGCAAAGGTGAGTTCATGAAGGACGATGTCGGCAAGGACACGCCCGGTGACAAGAATGTCGCAGAATACAAAATAATCCTGCGAAAGGTACTCGACAATCGGCCCTCGGGGACGCGCCTGAAGCTTGCGGCGGCGCTGGGCAAGAATCGTTCGTTCGTGAGTCAAATCACGAATCCGGCTTATCTGGTGCCGATCCCGGCGAAGCATGTCGCGATTATTTTCGAAGTCTGCCATTTGTCCGGCGCCGAGCGCGCGGCTTTCCTCGAAGCCTATGGACGCGCCCATCCTGGCCGTCTGCGCTCACCTCACCGCGAAGCGCACACGCGCACCGTCTCGGTGACCGTACCTGACCTCGGCGACGACAAGAAGAACCGCGCGCTCGAACAGCTGATCGTCGATTTCGCCGCGCAGCTCGCCCGCTACGCAGAAAGCGTCGGCTGAACCCTTGATTTGATCTTTAGACCGGACTGGGAGAACGCTCATGAAAAAGCTGATCAACAGCGCCGATACTGTACTCGAAGAAAGTCTTGACGGCCTCGCCGCAGCGCACGCGGATATCCTGCTGCTTGGCGCCGAGCGCAAATTTGTGCGCCGTCGCACGTTGAAACCGGGCAAGGTCGCGCTGATTTCGGGAGGCGGCTCGGGACATGAGCCGCTGCATGCGGGCTTTGTCGGCCTGGGCATGCTCGACGCGGCTTGTCCTGGCCAGGTCTTCACCTCGCCGACGCCAGATCAGATGATCGAGGCCGCGGAGGCTGTCGACACCGGCGCAGGTGTGCTGTTCATCGTCAAAAACTACGAAGGCGATGTGATGAATTTCACCATGGCAGCCGAGATGGCCGGCCGAGAGGTGGCGAGTGTGGTGACAAACGATGACGTGGCAGTCGAGAAGTCGACTTACACGACTGGTCGTCGTGGCGTCGCGGGAACGTTGATCGTGGAAAAAATGGTCGGCGCCGCTGCCGAGACCGGAATGCCGCTTGCCGCGCTCAAGGCGCTCGGCGATGAAGTCAACCGGCGTACGCGCTCGATGGGGGTCGCACTGCTGCCATGTACCGTGCCAGCGGCCGGACGGCCAAATTTCACGTTGGCCGACGATGAAATGGAAATGGGCGTCGGCATTCATGGCGAGCCTGGCCGGCGCAGGGTACCGTTGGCTTCCGCCGATGCGATCGCCGCCGAGGTGCTCGACGCGATCCTGAAGGATCTTGCGCCGAGCAAGGGCAGTGAAGTGCTGCTTCTCATTAACGGATTTGGTGCGACGCCTCTGATCGAACTCTATCTGATGGTCAATGCCGCAAAGCGGACTCTGGATCGCGCGGGGATCACGGTGACGCGCTTCCTGACCGGTTCCTACGTCACATCCCTCGACATGGCCGGTGTCTCGATCACCGTATCGGTGCTCGATCGCAAAGCCACGACATTATGGGATGCCCCGGTGCAGACCGCAGCTCTGCGTTGGGGCGTCTGATTTCCGCGTGCGGCTCATTTTTTGCTGATATCGCAAATCTGCGTCTTGTGGGGAGAGGCGGTAGCGGTCTCCTGACTCGAACCCTGACGCCTCATCTTGTCGGTTCTCGCGAGCCGGGCCGCCCGTGCCGGGTGTGCCCGCCGCCTCCCGTTGTGCCCGGAGCGCCGTCATCCGCTATCCGTAGCGGCTTGCCTGTCCCGCGCGACCGGGCGCATCCTCTCTCGCACGGGCAGCAATCGTTCGAGGAGAGGAGCAGAACAGATGAGTGACCTTGTCGTAATTGCATTTCCAACCGAGGCGAAGGCGGAGGAAGTTCGTCAAAAATTGCTGGCCATGCAGAAGGAGTATTTGATCGAACTCGGCGATGCCGTGATCGCGGTGAAAGACAGCAACGGAAACATCAAACTAAATCAACTGATCAATACCACGGCTGCTGGTGCGGCTACTGGCGCCTTTTGGGGCACGCTGATTGGCCTGATCTTTTTGATGCCGCTTGCTGGTGCTGCCCTTGGCGTCGCGTCCGGCACACTCAGCGGATATTTAACGGATGTCGGCATCAACGACAAATGGATGAAAGAGACCGCTGCCGCCGTTCAACCCGGAACCGCGGCGCTCTTCGTACTGGTGCGCAAAGTCACGGCAGACAAGGTTCTTGAGAGGCTAAAAGGCGAAGGCGGCACGGTGCTAAAGACTTCTCTCGACCACACTAAGGAAGCCGCCTTACAAGCGGCTCTGGCGGAGGTCAAAGCGGCGGTACCGGCGGCTTCACCTCCTGATTTGCCGGGCGCCTGAAACGATTGCGACCGCCTGCCGACGACCGCTCTCGGCATTACCGCAGCCCTCTCTGGCCCAGTGACGCCGCGCCGGGTGCGGTCATTGGTGCGGCTCCGGCTCCTTTTGGGGGGCCAGAGGCAAGTGCCGGGACCGCGCCGTATGAACATATTTGCAATTCATCATACCGCGTTAAATTTTGTGCGATCCGTTCACGTGCCTGAGCCCGAGGCACAGCGTTGACCTAGATCAAACCATTGATGGCGGTGACGTTCTTCTGAACGGAGAGGGCCGCCGGGTGAGTGTCCGGCTGGGCTTGTTCTTTAATTCCCAGGATTTTGATCTATTTCGCCAAATGCGTGAGGGATGCAGATGTCGGACAATCCCATCGACGTGATCGAAGCCGCCATTCGCTCCGCCTTCACCAGTTACCCAAAGGAAGACGACCCGGATTGGAGAAGTCCGCACTGGATCAAGTCTGAAGAGTGCACGCACTTGGCGCAGGGCATACTGCTGGAATTGCACGCCAAGGGATTTGAAATCGTGAAGAGGCAGACCTGATAGATCGGCGGCGGGCCCGCGCAATTGGTCATTTGAAGCGACCTGATCTCGCGACGTGACACAGGCTCGACGCAGGTGGCCAAGGCGCGCCGCTCGACCGGCACCTTGCGGGCGTTACCATTCTTGCCCGTGCGCTTCCCGTATCCGCGCCCATTAAATTCGACACGATCTCCGCGAGCAATGTGATCCCACTGGTCCTTGCTAACTCCTAGCTCGACCATCACCTCGCCGTTGCCCCAAGTCGCAGCAAACGCCTTGTAAGACACCTTCGACATATGATGTGACGCCTTGGTTGGCTGGAGATATTCGGCGAGTCGGAGTGATCGATTGTCGCACTTGCGCCACATCGCGCGCCGCCTTTGTGTACGGGACCCCATAAAATTAAACCAGGAATGCGCGATGGCAAAAATCCTCGTTGGCGTTGTTGCGATGCACCGAACAACGTACGCCCGGCGAGCGGCTCAGGCTGTATGTCGAAGAGAACTTCCATAATGCTTGAAGAAGTTATCAAGCTTCACTGGTTCGCCGGTATCTCGCCAGAACAGTCTTTTACCGAGGCTGGCCGCCACTGCGAGGCGGTGGTGGCCGCCGATTAAAGTATGGTCATCGGATGCTGTTGCGATGATCTCGCCGTCTTCGTCCACGATTTTCATGTGCTGCCTCCAATCCAGCGTGCGGTCAGGCCGCCGCGATGGTGCGCAATCTATCTAACCTTATGCGGGCCCTGGGCGTTCCAACCGATGAAGATCACGGCTTCCGTATTCGACATGCGCCACATCGCCGCCCTTTGTGTACCAACTGGCAAGGCCCGATTGCGGAGGGCGCGCGCCAGCACTCGACGGTCCCGGACCTGGAAGCGGCCCGGCGATGACAAATGGGCAAATTGTTTGTTGTGGATCAATTCCAAGGTGCCCAGACAGTCGTACGCTGCGCCGAAAACGAGGGAGGTTCCACATGGCATCAATCTTCTCGACGCCCCATCCAGAAAAATGCCCTCAATGTGGTTCTGGGTTGGTCCATCTAGAGTGGCGTGAGCGCGTCAATGCCCAAGAAATCCATGATCTTTGGCGCTGCTTTAACTGCAAAAGCGAGTTTGTCACCGCCGCCACTCCTGATGAGAGAGAACCCTCGGTCGTCGAGATAACCAAGCCCTTCTTTACGAGCCTAATAGTCTAATCGACTGGCGTGGCTCGCGCTTTACTTGACGCCTTGACCGCCGACGCGCGCACGAGCAAAGCCGTCCCGGAGCAGCCAAGACACGGGGCAGGCCCTCACCAGCGCATACGGTGAAACTAGGGCCTACCCTTGGGCCAAGGCGGTTCCGGCTGGCGCGGACTTTTGCACAGCTATCAGTCGCTCAACGGATCGCGACACAAACAACGACACTCATAATTTAGATATTTGATTTGTATACGCTTTTTAGGAGGCGACGCTTTCTGCGCAGGGGAATAGAGGCCCGCGAGAGCTGTGACCTGGCTCAAAGTCAGTCCGCATGCAATCAGGCGGCGAGCCGTGGCCCGTCCTGCTCCAGGGCCTTAGCGACAGGCGCGCCGACGATCCGCCTCAGCTCGGCCGCGACGCCGTCCAGCGCCGCGCGCTTCTCTTTCATCCGCTTTGAATGATTGTAGACCTTGCCCGTCACGGTCGGCACGATCTGCTCCGATTTCTTGCTCGCGGAGTGGTCGAGGCACTTTGCGATCGACGCATCGTCGAAGCCGAGGTCACCTGCCAAGGTCGCCGCCGTTCGGCGGAGATCGTGCGGCGTGAAGCGCTTGAGGCCCAATAAATCACAGAGCCGGGGCGTCTTGCTCTTGTCCTCGTTCCGGCGCCAAACGCCACTATTTGCGACGATTGGGCAAATAGGTCCTTGCCGTTACCTACCGTGAGCTTCGTCAGGCAGGATGCGAACGAGCAAGCGCATCCGGTCCTCCACTGGCCCAGGAAACAGGCTAAGGTCGCAGCCCCCGTCAAGGGTCAAAAGGACAAGCTCGATGACCACAATCAAGTTCTTGGCGACTGGATTGACCGCGATCACCGTCCTTACAACGACCGCCGTGGCTCGCGAGAAATTCGCAGCCGGGCCAACGCGCATCACGGTGTACGGCAAGCCCTGTCATATATTCAATACCGGCCCCGGCGGCTGCTGGATTGTCTGGGAGGGCGTTCCAATATGGTTCGGTCCGTCGGTCCGGGGCGTGCCCGGCCGCATTTGCGACCATGGCGACAATGCGAGGATTTGTTGAGACACGGACGATAGGAGGCGCGCAGCGTCATCCGAGGCAATCGCTGCGGTGCGGATCGCGCCGGCGGGTGAGGACGGGCATAGGCGCATTTGTGCGAGGCCGGCAAGGTGCGGCGACCCGGATTGGCCGCGCCCGCTACTGGTCGAACGGCCCCTTCCAATCTGTAAAGTCGTATACGGCCCACCATCGATGCAGGGTCTGCCCGCACGCTTTGCAATCGAAGCGCCCGCTTGCCACGACCGGCCGCCTTATTTGGATGGCGCTGTGAAGCGCCCCGCAAAACAAGCAACTAAAAAAGACGCGCATTGGTCATCGATCCCCGGTCGAAGTGCACCCCGTGCGTTGGGCCAACTGGGTCGCCATAGTAAAAAGGGCAGTTTGTATCTTGGCAGTTCAGGCCAAATATTTGTGAGTTCGCGCCAACGAGGGTCCTTGGTCGCGATGCGGCGCGATGGGCCCAGGTGCAGTGAGTGCACATAATTCACAAAGGATAAAAGGCCCGGCTGGGCCGGGCCCCATTGCATGCCACTCGCGTCGGTGACTTGTGAGTTCAGAGGCCAAAGGACCAACCGATTGCGAGACGCTGGCTCACTGGCGAATCAGTACCGTAATTTGTCGACACAATTGAGGCCAACGACGGTCGTCCCCGAGCATCTCTCGGCACTATGCGGCAGTCACGGCCATGGCAGCGATCCTCACGGCTTATCCCTTCGGCGGCTGCAATTCCCCAGCAAACCACCTCGCGAGCTCGGGCGACGTGATCGGATCGGCTTCCTCGCAATGCAAGCATGTCGGCCGGAGTGGGCCCTTGCCATCCGGTCGCGCTATCAGGACCAGCGGCTTGCCGCAACGCGCACAATTTAAGGTTTTGGATATCCCGCCCATCGCCTCATTATGGCGCGTGGAACCGGAGAGTCCAGATATTGATGGCGAGCTCCGCGACTGACACGCACACAAATTCGCGAACGCCTCACCAGGCTACCGCATCGTCCAGCCACAGTTCGAGCAGCGCGCGATCTGCGTCGCATCCCCTCGGCCGCCAAGAGCACCTGCGCGCGCGCAGGCGCGGCATGCACCTGCGGCAGGTCGGTGCCGGCGAGCGGAGGCACGGTTTTCGGCGACGAATACTTTCCTGACCTCTCGGCGAGCAGGAAGTCGATCCGTGTCCGACTCAAGCGCACATGCCGAATGCCGCCGTTGCTGGCAGGCAACGACATCAGATGCTCATTTGATCCGGTCTGATCAGGCTGCGATGCCGATACAAGGAGCCCCAATGACTGATCGAGACAAGATTCTGATTGCCCTTGGCGAAAAGCCTCTGAAGGATTCCGAAATCATGAAGCGCGTGAACATAAAGCATGAGGACGATTGCCAATCGCTCTTGTTGAAGATGCGTGACGACGGCGCCGTGAAGTTCGATATTCACAAGGGATATTAGCTCGTTGTCTGACAATTTTCGCTTGATCACCAGCGGCTGGTAGAGTTGCTTGCAAGTTTCCTTAGCGAAGAGAAGACTAGCCGCGTTCAACGAAAATCTGAGTCAATGTGGCGCCAGGTTCGACTGAGGCATGGCGCGTGGAACATCACCGACGTCGTCAAGATCGGGCGCCTGGCCGTAGCCCATGCGTTTCATCTGTTCGTGGACCTGTGCCATTTCGGTCTCGCTGAGGCGCGGAGGTTCGCCGATCGCGAGCGCGTGGACATACATCTTCGCCAGGGTCTCCACCTCCACGGCAAGCCAAAGCGCCTTTTCAAATGTCTGCGCCGTTACGATCAAGCCATGATGGCCGAGCAAGCAGGCATTTCGTCCTTCGAGCGCATCGACGGCATAATCCGACAGCGCTTGTGTGCCGAAGCAGGCATAAGGCGAACAACGGATATCGTTGCCACCGGCTACCGCGACCATGTAGTGGAAGCAGGGAATGCCACGCTCGTGCACGGCGAGAATGGTGCTGAAGGTGGAATGCGTATGAAGCACGACGTTTATGTCGTCCCGCGCTCGCAGAATATCGCGATGAAAACGCCATTCTGAAGAAGGGCGATGGTTGCCCTGGTAATTCGCGGCAAAATCCATCGCGACAATGTCTTCTGGTCGCATGCGCTCGTAGGGCAAGCTTGTCGGTGTGATTAGCATGCCGTTTGGAATCCGGTGCGAAAGATTGCCGGAAGTCCCTTGGTTGAGACCGTTTCGGTTCATCTCCTTGCAGGTATCGACGATGCCCTGGCGGAGATCGGCATGATTGCGGTCTGTCATGATGGGTGCTCCGAAAAAGAAATCCAGGATTGATAGGCGGCGGAAAGGGTGCGTTTGCACTCATCCTCGCCGAGCGGCGTGACAGCTTCAAGCACCACGCTCGAAACCGGAATCGTACGTGAAAATCTCCGCCACAGCAGCGCCGCGCTGAGCGCCGTTCCATCCCGCGATTGGCTCACCGAGACGCTCTGCGATGGCCGCAACGCGGCCAGAGCGCGCGCGAAGGGCAGGTTGGCGGCGAAGCCACCGTCGATGACGATGTGTTTCGAGCTGCCAAGCGCATCTAGACAGCGGTTTGCGCTGAATGCGGCGTAGAGGACTGCCAACCCCTGCCATTCGGCTGGCGTCTCGGGCCGCGGTCCGATAATCCGTCCGCGGTGAGCTGCACCGGGGAACAGTCCATCATCCCCAACGAAGGAGGGGAGTGCCAGGGTTCCAAGGGCCAATAGACTCGGCAATGCGGCGAGGACGGCTGCATCAGAAGCGTCGTGGTCTCTGCTGATCAAGTCGTATTCGCGGCCTGTCGCGATCAGCGTGGAGGGTACGTTCTCACCGTCGACGTCGATATTGAGCACCATGCCGCGTGTGGCGTCGAGCTTGTCTAGCGCGAGGCCGCGCTGAAAGCCGATCATCCAGGTGCCTGTCGATAGGATCGAGGTATCGGCCATGCCGGCGGCCTTGTAGCGGAACAGGTTGGCGTTGGAATCATGCACGCCGCAGAGGGTTTCGGTCGAACGCGCCAGGCCGGTACGCTTGGCTACGGCCTCCGAAACCCTCCCTAGCACCGCACCGGCGGATGCCCGCTCCGGCAGAAGACGGTCCCAGCCGCGCTTGCGCATCAGGGAGGAAGGCTGATGGTGGAAAAGGTCCCAGATATGGCTCTGAGCCGCGAGCTGTGAAATTTCACTTGCAGCAGACCCGCCGAGCCGCAAGGCGAAATACTGCGCAGTCGTAAGATAGGTTTTCGCGCGGGCGAATTCGGCGGGATATGCGCTTTCCTGCCAGAGTAATTGCTTGCCGAGCCGCATCGCGCCGCTGATACCGCAAAACACTTCATCATAGGCAGGCGCAATCCGGGCGTAGGCCTGGTCGATCTCAGGCGGCGAGACCGCATCATAGTCCATCATCGGCAGCACCGGCTCGTCACCTTCGACAAGAACGGCGCCACACCCATGCGCGGTCGCGATCACCGCGCCGATCGTGTGGCGTTGCGTCACCACGGCCAAAGTGTCGAGGAACCACTCTTCCAGCCCGGCAAGATCATAGGCGAGGTATGGTCCTGCCGTGGTCGGCACATTCGGGATCGAAAGTGTTTCGAGCGGCCAGCCGTCCTCACTCGCGACCAGCAGTTTCAGATTCGTCTTGCCAATGTCGAGAACCGCGATCCGGGGAGAGGCTTTCGATCTTGTCATCGTTGTCTACCGGGGCGCTTTGCCGCCCAGATGAGGAACCGCGGCAACGGCAATCAGGATGCCACCCCAGATCGCCAGAGTGAGGAACTGGCTGAGATTGAGAAGGTTGAACGCCGAGGAGATCACCTGAAGGATGATCAGCGCAAGCAGCAATCCGCCGACTTTGCCAAAGCCGCCAAATGGATCGACGCCACCGAGCACTGCTGCAAGAATGGTGACGAGCAGATAGCTTTCGCCATATGCCGCGTTGGCTGAATTGAAACGTGCCAGCATGACGACCGCTGCGACGCCGGCGAGAAGGCTCGAGAGGACATATAGCTTGAGCAGGACGGCGCGGGTATCGACGCCGGAGTAGCGGGTTGCCTTCTCGTTCGAGCCGATCATGTAAACCCTTGCCCCGAAGGGCGTTGCGTTTAGCATGAGCGCGACGGGCAACGCACAGAGCGCCAGCACGATCAGGGCAAAAGGCACCCCGAGAACCGTTCCATTGCCGATGAAAACAATGGGCTCCGGAAATCCGGAGATGACATTGCCGCGCGTCAGGCCGATCGCGAGTCCCTTGCAGAGTGTCATGGTGCCGAGGGTTGCGAGGATCGGCGAAACGCCGAGATAGGCGATGACAAATCCGTTGACAAGGCCGACCAGTGCCGCGACGGCAAACCCTGCCGCAATCGCCAGCACTTGTACGCCGGCCCAGGCAATGCCCTGAGTGCCCGGAATGTAGTGCGTCAGCAGGAAGGCAATGGTCAGTCCGGAGATTAGCGGTGGCGATGATGGAAAGGTTGAGGCCGCCAGATAACAAGGCCAGCATCATCGCAAGCGAAAGGATGCCGAGCTCCGGCATCTGGAAGGCCATCGATTGCAGCGTGTTGACGGAGAAAAACCGGTCGCCGATGGTAATGGCGAACACCAACCAGAGCGCGACCAACAACAGCATCAGGGTTGCGATCGTCCCGCTGCCGGCAAAACGGATCAGGCGTCCGCGAAGGGCGAGGGTGGACTCATTTCTCATGGCCGCGCGCTCCGGGTCCGCCGTTCTCGCTGCGACCAGGCTGTCGCCGAGACCGAGATCAGAATGACCAACCCGACAAAAAATGGCGACCAGTAGGACGAAACGCCCAGCAAAATGATTCCATTCTGCAGGATGGCGAGCAGTGCCAACCCCAGAAACGTGCCGAGAACGGTGCCGACGCCGCCCATCAGGCTGGCGCCGCCGAGCACGACGGCCGCAACCACATCGAGCTCCTTGCCCACCAGCACCGTCGGAGCGACGGACTGTGCAAGCTGCGCCTGGACCAGTGAGGCGATACCGGCCATGACCCCCATGTAGCAATAGACCAGCATGTTGAGGCCGAAGACATGGAAGCCGAGTCGCTGCGCGGCATCGGTATTGCCCCCCATGGCGTAGATTTGACGACCGATATTGCTACGATTGAGCAGGAGCCAGGTGAAGAGAAATGAGAACCCGAGCGCGAGGATCTGCAGGTTGACGCCGTAGGACGTATCCTTGCCCCAATCGAACTCGAACCAGAATATCCCGGTCGCGAACCAGTCGGGTAACGAATAGATATATTTACCGCCCGTGAAGAAAATCAGCAGCCCATAGAAAATGTTCAACGTTGCGACGGACACGATGATTGATGGTATCCGAAGCTTCTGGATGAAGATCGCGTTGAGGGCGCCGAGCGCACCGCCAATGCCGATCGCGATCGCAAAAACGCAGATCCAGTTCGCGCCGTATGCGTTCGCCACCGTAAGCGTGACATATTGCGCCACCGATGCCGTCGCCGTGAAGGATATGTCGATTCCGCCGGCGATCAGCACCACGAGCAGCCCGAGGGCGAGGATGCCGACGAATGCGTAGGAGGTCAGCAGGTCAAACAGATTCTGCATGGTCAGGAACTGGCCGTTCGCCGCGCCCAGGCTGGCGCAGAGCACGAGGATCACGATCAACAGCCAGAACTCATGGCTGCGCCGAAACCTGCCAAATGAAGCAAACCGCGATTCAGGCATTGACTGCCTGCCGAAGCGCATCTTCGGAGGTGTCTGCGGCCATCACGTCAGCGGTCAAACGCCCTTCGCGCATCACCAGCACGCGATGGCTGTGATAAAGTACCTCGGGGATTTCGTCTGATATCATCAGCACTGCGACGCCCTCGCGGGCCAGCCGCCGGATGATCTCATAAATCCCATCCTTAGCGCGGATGTCGACACCGACCGTTGGGCTATCGAGGATAAGCACCCGCGGGTTGGTCGCCATCCATTTGGCGAGCACGATCCGCTGCTGATTGCCGCCGGAGAGCGTCTTGACCGGGTTGTTGGGATCAGAGACCTTGATTCCGAGTTCGGCGACCCATCGCGCAACATGGCTTTGCCGCGCGCGTGCGCCAATCAGGCCGAACGCGCCGGCGAGACGTTCCAACACAGTCAGCGTGACGTTCGACGTGATCGACTGGTCAAGGATGAGGCCAAGTGTAAGCCTGTCTTCAGATACGTAGGCGATGCCTCGACGGATCGCGTCTGCATTCGTGTTCAGCGCGATGCGGTGGCCGTCAAGCGCCATGGTGCCTCGATCGGGTGGGTTCATGCCGAACAGCGACAGTGCGAGCTCGGTTCGGCCCGATCCAAGCAATCCGGTAAGGCCCACGACTTCTCCGGCGCGTAATTGCAAGCTCACATCGTCGTAGTCACCATCGCGGCCAAGCCCCTGGACTTCGAGAACAACCGCACCCACGGCAAGGTCGGGCACCTGTTTCTGATACTCGAAAGCCTTCCCGGTCATCAGGTGACTGAGTTTGCTGCCGTCGATGGTCGCTGCGGCAAAGGTGCCTACCTTTGCGCCGTCCCGCAACACCGTCACGCGTTCGGCAATCTCAAGCACCTCGTCGAGGCGATGGCTCACGAATACGACGCAGATACCGCTTCTTTTCAGGTCGCTGACGAGCTTGATCAAGGTGTTGACCTCGTGGCGGGTCAGCGACGCCGTCGGCTCATCCATGATGAGAAGTTTGGCATCCGCCGCCAAGGCCCGGCAGATCGCGACCAGCTGGCGTCCGGCAATGCTGAGTTCGGAGACTTTTGTTTCTGGATCGACCTCAATGCCGACCTTCGCCATTGTGGCCATGGCGATGGCCCGCATAGAGGACCAGTTCACCGTGTGGACGCCGCCAAGATGGTGCGCCATGGCGATGTTCTCGACGACGGTGAGGTTGGAGAATAGCGATAGATCCTGATAGATGACCTGAATGCCGCAATGGGTGGAGTAGACCGGGCTTAGTCTTGGGTACTCCTTGCCGGAAATGACGATCCGGCCTCCTGGTTCCGGCGCCTCGACGCCGGAAATGATCTTGATCAGCGTGGACTTGCCGGATCCGTTTTCGCCGACAAGGCAATGCACCTCTCCGACCTCCAGCGTCAGATCGACGTCGCGAAGCGCATGCACGCCGCCGAAACGTTTTGATATGCCGGACATCTCCAGGAAAGTCGTCAAGGCTTCGTCCTGTAATGGGACCGCTCGTCAAGCGATCGCCTCGACGAGGATCGCATTCCCGGCCGGAAAGCCGGGAATGCAGCGCGACGAGGCGGCTGGGACCGGTGTAGTTCTAGAGTCCTCCGGCGATCAGTCCGTCGATGGTTTCTTTGTTGATCCGCATGATCTTGTCGACCTTGATCTGCTTGCCGGCCACATCGACGGCAGCCTTGCCGAGGCCGGGAACATCGACGCCATCCGTGATTGGCTTGCCATCAAGCACGAGCTTGGCAACTGCAACCATGGCGTAACCTGCATCGGTGGGATTCCACAGGAAACCTTCGCGGATGGTATCATCCGCGATGAGCGATTTCGCCTGGCTCGGCAGCACCGTGCCGACCACGGCGATCTTCTTGCCAAGGCGTTGCTGACGCACCGCATTGCCGGCCCCGATCGGCCCATTCGAGCCGAAGCCGAGAATGCCGCGCAGGTTCGGATAGGCCTTGATCACGTCAAGCGTCGTGCGCTGGCTGGTATCGATCTCGTCGGCGCCGGGGAAACGGTCGGCGACGAGCTTCATTTTCGGGAAATTCTTCTGCTGATAGGCAATCGCGGCGTCGGCCCATTTGTTGTGAAGCGGCGTCGTCAACGTCCCGACATAAACCACGTAATCGCCTTCGCCGCCCATGTCCTTGGCGAGACGCTCCATCTGCACTTCACCGAAGCGAACGGAATCGATCAATTCGACATTCCAGTCACGGCCTTCTTGTTCGGGGCCCTCATGGGTGATGACTTTGATGCCGGCCGCCTGGGCGCGCTTGAGCACCGGCTCGCAGACTTTGACGTCCAGCGGCACCAAGCCGATCACGTTGACCTTTTTGGCGATCAGGTCATCGAGCAGCTTTACCTGTTGTGCCGGATCGACGTTCGCCGGTCCAACCATGGTGGCATTGATGCTGAAGTCCTTGGCGCCCTTCTGGATTCCCTTTTCAAGAGCGTTGAACCACGGAATGCCGGCGATCTTCACGACCGTGACCATTTCCTTTTGAGCCTGCGCAAAAGCAAACCCCGGAAAACCGGTACCGGCGATCGCCGCCGCACCACCAAGCATTTTGATTGTCTGGCGTCTGTCCATTGTTCCCTCCCAGGAAGCTATTTTCAGCCTCTGCTCCTTTACCCGGCACTCGCCTGGCGGAGCAGTTGGCCTTATTCTTGATTGGCGGCGAAAATTTCGCCTCCAGCCTCAGGACTTGCCTGGGGATTAGAGACCAACGCTACGAGAGGTGTCAAGCAAGCGACATGTCAGCTAGCCCCGCCTCTGGCGATGTCCGGGCAAGGCCGATTTTGTTGCAAAAGTCGGCTGTAACCGACGGATGTCTTTCGGCCATTCGGTAAGGCCGACCGGCTTTGATCCGCCGACCCTAACGCTCTCAACGCAGCTCCTACGCGACGCAACGCACAAAGCATGAGCGGGTGGTGGTCGCGCAACGAACGACGCGAGGCGCCTCAGATTTTGAGCGATGGCAGCCAGAACAAACTCGTCCTGGGCGCCCCGTGGGCCACGAAGCCGAAGCCGACCAAGCCTCAGGATGCGGTCCGGCTGAGTGCGAGAGCGACGAATTCAACGTGTCGTGCTAGCTGGTCGTGCCGATACATTGTTGCACAAGCACCGCGCCTATCGCGCGGACTTAATCGGCATGTCAAAGATCTTGCCACTCATGAGGAGAGCGATCTCGGTGGCGGGCAGCGGCTTCTGACATTCGGACAACGGATTGAGCCAGAAATTAGAGTCAGGCAACATTTCGAACAGATTGCGCGCGGCGGCGCCAAGGCACACCTCAGGCTGCTTTAAATAGTCGTAGATACGTTTCTTTGAGATGAAGGTGGGGTGCCATCTCATGTCCTGGAAATCGACCGTTGCAACGTTGATCTCCTCCTGAAATTTGAGCGAGCGACGGCGTCCAGGTTTCATCGGCGCTCCCGGCGTCAGAATGTAGATCTCCGTCTCGAGCAACGCGCGATAGAATGCGGGAACGACGCTGGCGTCCCTTGCGGCAGCCTGCATCAGGGCTTCGAGACTGTTCTCCGGTTCAAACATGGCGACACTCCCAATTGAACCCGACGAGGGGCTGGACTTCAGCGCCTCCAGTTGCAGCCGGATCGCGCTGTCGCCACAGAGCCTTCGCCACGATTGTGCTAATCCTTGCTGCCGCGCAGGGCACGGTAGATCGTATTGCGCGACACGCCCAGACGGCGCGCGGTCTTGCTGATGTTGTTGCCCGTTTCCGCATACGCGGTCAGCACATGCGAACGCTGAATCTCATGCAGATTGGCCTTGAGCCTACCACCCACCGCCCTGCCGGTCAGGCGCTCGCCGCCTGAATGTGCAAGTACGGACTCGACCGATGTCTCGTCGATCAGATCTCCCGGCTCGGCCAGCGACAATCGGGAGAGCACGTTGCGCAGTTCGCGGATGTTTCCATCCCAATCGAGCTCGGCCAAACGATCGATCGCCCCTTCGGTTAAATCCATCAAGGGATCGATCTTGTGGATCAAATGGCGCGCAATCTCGGCGAAATCGGAACGCTCTCGCAAAGGCGGCAACGTCACCTCTAGCGTGTTGAGGCGAAACAGCAAATCGGATCGGAATCGGCCCTTTGCAATCGATTCGTCGAGATTGGCATTGGTGGCAGACACCAGGAGAACGTCGACCTGACGTTTGGTGCCACCGACCGGCCGGACAGTCCAATCGTCCAGAAAGCGCAGCAGCACGGCCTGCAACGTCACCGGCATGTCGCCGATCTCGTCGAGGAAGAGCGTTCCGCCGTCCGCTTCCTTGAACAGTCCCGCAGCCCCGCCCTTTTTTGCTCCCGTGAAAGCGCCTTCGGCATAGCCGAACAGCTCCGCCTCGATAAGGCTGTCAGGGAGCGCTGCGCAATTCACCGGGACGAAAGCGCCGGCCCGTCCACTGGCGGTATGAGCATGGCGGGCGAGTTGCTCCTTGCCGGTGCCGGTTTCGCCACGGATCAGGATCGGGATCTTGCGGACCGCCGCGACTCCCACCCGTTGGACAACGGAAGCGATCGCCGGATCGGCGGAGACGAACTGGGTGGGGACGTCCTTGGGCGTCGACGGCCGAGGCCGCGGGATGGCCTGCATCATCGAGAACTGGCGCGCGTTCTCGATTGTTGCGACGAACTGGCTACCGACCTCGTCCTCGAGGCGCTGGCGTTCCTTGCGCCGGCCTTCATCGACAAAGGCGTTGAATTTCGTACGAAAGACGTCGGCGAAGCGACGACCCGGCGAGGCTGGCAGGCCATGCAGCAGGACGCTTGCGGCCCTGTTGGCTGCAAGGATCCTGCCCTCGTTGTCGACGGCCAGCAGGCCCGCGCTCAACGTATGCAGATACTCGCCGCGGTTATGGAAAGCGATCAGGATGTTTCCGCGGTGATGTTCACGGAACAGACCATTCTCGATCTGGGTTGCCGCCATCACGACGAGCGCCTGGGTATGCGCCTGCCTCGACATGCAATCCGATGACGCGTCCAGTATTCCGGCCAGTTCGCCATCGGGCGCGAAGATTGGCGCCGCGATGCAAGTAAGATTGTTGTAGCGCGAGAAAAAGTGCTCGCCCCCGTGAACGACGATGGCCCGCTTGAGATACGCAGCGGTGCCGAGGCCATTGGTGCCGCAAATGGCTTCAGTCCAGATAGTGCCGGGCCGAATGCTCGCTGCGTTCGAGGCATCACTGAAGCTCGAGTCCGAGATGATGTCGAGCAGCAGGCCGTCGGCATTTGCAAAGGCGATCATGAAATTGGAGCCGGCGATCTGCTGATGCAGCGTGTGCATCTCCGCGAGCGCCAGGCCGCGAATCAGTGAACAGCGCTGCTGCTCCTGGCGCAAAACAGCGGAGCTCACTAACTCGGGCGAAGGAGGGCGCAATGTATCGAGACCAAGCGAAATGCAGCGCATCCAGCTGTCGTAGATATCGGCCGATAGAAGCTCTGCCGGCGGCACGCCGCGCTGATCGAGCGTCATCCAAGCATTGTCCATGCGTCGGCTGGCGGTCAGCATCATAGCTCCTCCGGGAGTCGCGGCTTGGCGATTTCCTCTTGGTCGTAGCCCGGTTCGGGTCGTTCTCGCGCGTGGCGCGGTTCTCACGATCATAGATCAAACAATCAGAAATCCAAATTTCTGCTCACCCGCTGTTGCAGCCGTCGAACTGTTCCGTCTCGGAACAGTCGCTCGCAAAGTCTGCTCCGAGGCGGATCGGCGCGAGCACTCCCAAGATCGCAAGAACAATAGAAAGATCAGGCCGTTGTGCGCTTGGCACAGCCCTTGCTCAACTGTTCAGCGGGATGGCGATCGCGTCAGATCGACAGAATAAAAATTTTGCCGGGGAGGCGTTTAATGAAAGCGGCGGTGCTTCATGAGTTCGACGAGAAGCTGACGGCGAAGGAGTTCGTCAAGTTCGATGACGTAACTGACCCGAAGATCTCGCGCCCGATGGACGTGATCGTGCGCATCGGTGGTGCCGGCGTCTGTCGCACCGATCTGCACATCGTTGAGGGCATCTGGCGCAGCAAGGTCGACGTCAAGCTTCCATACATCATGGGCCACGAGAACGCCGGCTGGGTCGAAGCGATCGGCCCGGGTGTCGAAGGGATCAAGGTTGGCGACAGCGTAATTTGTCATCCGCTGGTGACCAGCGGGCATTGTCTCGCGTGCCGGCGCGGCGACGACATGCATGCGCTGGACAGCTCGTTTCCCGGCATCAATGCCAATGGCGGCTATGCGCAGTATCTGCTGACGGGGCAGCGCTCCCTGATCAAGCTGCCGAAGTCGCTCGCACCGAAGGATGTTGCTCCCTACACCGATGCCGGGCTGACGGCTTATCGCGCCGCGAAGAAGGCATCCCGTCATCTGTTGCCCGGCGAATATGTCGCGGTGATCGGCGCCGGTGGGCTGGGCCATATCGGCATCCAGGTTCTCGCAGCGCTCTGCGCGGCAGAAATCATCGTGGTCGATCGCGCCGAACAGTCTTTCGAACTCGCCAAGAAGTGCGGTGCACATCATGTCGTGAAGGCAGACGGCAACGAAGTCGAGGCCGTGCTGGCGCTGACCGACGGGCGCGGCGCGGAGGCCGTGATCGATTTTGTTGGCGAGGGTGACGCCATCGCCAAGGGCCTGTCGATGACAGCGAACGCCGGCTACTACTACATCGTCGGGTATGGTGGGAAGATCGATATCCCGACCATCGACATGATCACGTCGGAAAAGACCATCGTCGGCAACCTGGTCGGCACATACGCCGAGCTGGTCGAGCTGATGGCGCTCGCGGATCGCGGCCTCGTCGAACTCCACACCAAGGAATACAGGCTGAGCCAGGCCAATGACGCGCTTCACGATCTGCATCATGGACGCATTCATGGCCGCGCGGTCCTGATCCCGTAGGGCATGTGCCGCGACATGCAAAGCTTCGGTCCAGATCATCGAACGAGAGTTGCGCGAGTGACAAAGGACAGCCGATGCCGGCCACCGATCACCACCGAGGAAGCCGCTGAATTGCAGCGCGCCCGTGATCGGATGATTGCCCGGGACAGGCTGATCGACGAGATGGTCGATAACAACGAGATGCAAATCAAGAATGAGTACGCGCGTGGCGGAGCCGAAATCGAACTCGCGTGCGCCGTGCGTGGCGCGGCGCGCGCCGACGCCGGAAGCGACGCGCATGCCGAACTGGAGCGAGCGATCGCGCGCCTGGAGATGCTCCGGGAGGAGCATCGACGCCTGGTGGTCGAGCGTGAATGGCTCGACACGTCCCTGCGGGAGATCGACAACGGTCCTTCGTCCGGCGACCACCAACGTTCGGGGCACGCATGATGAGCAAGGACAACGCAACCATGATTGCATCAAAGCAACAGGCACAAATGCCGTCTCCGCAACCGGACATGAGCGAGGAAGCCGGGTCGAAAGACGCCTTCTTCATTCAACTGGCCGAGATCGCGGAGGCCATGATCGCCGCGCACGGCAGGGATTTCGCTACTGGTGCGCTGGTCCTCTCGGCGAAATTCGTTGCCGAAGGCAAACCTCTCATCAAACGAGCCAACGGAGGTGACGAGACCGTCAGCGCCGAGAAACCGGGCTGACGTGAAGCGACGAGTCAGCAGATCAATCAATCCATTTAACGGACTTAAAGTGTGTTTTGCGGCGGAGAATTTCAACAAAGCGATCCAGGGGTTTGACCCGGAACCGAAGCGAGAATGCCGAAGATAACGCAACGTTCAAAGGAGCTGGAAATGTCTGCAAGTCTGACACTGAACAAGATCACCGCGCAGAAGGGGATCAGCATCGCTGAAGCGGCCAACCGCGTCGCGGACCTTGGTTGGACGCCAAGCTACGTGCAGGAGGCGATGACTTTCCCGACCGACTACAAGATCTCGAAGACACCGCGCGACCCGATGAAGCAGGTCCTGCGGTCATATTTCCCGATGCAGGAAGAGAAAGACAACCGCGTCTATGGCGCGCTGGATGCGGCGTTGCGCGGCGACATGTTCCGCAATGTCGAGCCGCGATGGGTCGAGAGGATGAAGCTGTTCCTGGCGATCATCCCGTTCCCGGAGATCTCGGCGGCGCGTTCGATGGCGATGGTCGGGCGGTTGGCGCCCGGTGAGGAATTGCGCACCGGCTTCACCATGCAGATGGTCGACGAGTTCCGGCACTCGACGATCCAGATGACCTCAAGAAGTGGTACATGGAGAATTACATCGATCCAGCCGGGTTCGACATCACGGAAGCCGCGTTCGGTAAATGCTATGCGACCACGATCGGCCGCCAGTTCGCCGAGGGCTTCCTGACCGGTGACGCAATCACCGCGGCCAACGTCTATCTGACGGTCGTCGCGGAAACCGCCTTCACCAATACCTTGTTCGTGGCGATGCCGTCGGAGGCGGCGCGCAACGGCGACTATGCATTGCCGACCGTGTTCCTGTCGGTCCAGTCGGACGAATCCCGTCATATCGGCAACGGTCACTCGATGCTGATGGCGATGATCAACGATCCATCGAACCACCAGCTGCTGGAGCGCGATCTGAAATACGCCTTCTGGCAGAATCACGCGATTGTCGATGCCGCGATCGGGACGTTCATCGAGTGCGGCACGACCAACCGCGACAAGAACAAGGAGTCCTACGCCGAGCTCTGGCATCGCTGGATCTACGAAGACTATTACCGGACCTACATGCTGCCGCTCGAGAAGTACGGCATCAAGATCCATCACGATGACGTCGCCGCCGCCTGGGATCGGATCGTCAAGAAGAACTATGTCCACAAGACCGCGCAGTTCTTCACAGTCGGATGGTCGGTGAACTTCTGGCGTATCGAGGCCCAGACCGAGCGGGACTTCGAGTGGTTCGAGCACAAATATCCGGGCTGGTACGCCGAATTCGGCGACTTCTGGAAATGGCACGCCAAGCTCAGCGTGCCCGGCGAGACCAACATCCTCTTCAACAGCGAGGTGGGCTATTCGTACCCGCATCGTTGCTGGAGCTGCATGGTCCCTTGCCTGATCCGCGAGGACTTCGTCTGCGACGAGGTCGACGGCAAGATCTACACTTACTGCTCCGAAGGTTGCCGTTGGACCCACAAGGTGGCGTTCGCCGCGGAATACGAGGGCCGCGCGACGCCGGCAATGGGCCGCTTCAGCGGTCGCCGTGAATGGGAGGACTGTTATCACGGCTGGGACGTCGCCGACGCGATCAAGGATCTCGGTTTTGTCCGGCCCGACGGCAAGACCATGATCGCGCAACCGCATCTGCGCTTCGACTCCAAGGACATGTGGACGCTCGATCACGTGCGCGGACACACGCTTGGCAGTCCGTTGCGTGGCTTCAGAGCGCTTTCGCCTATCGAGCGCGAGGTGGCGACGGCTGAATACAGAGCTGGCCCCGCAAATTCGGACAGTAGCTTGAGTGGATTTTCTGCCTGACAGCGGCGAGGATTCTTGCTGCGAATCAGGAGCGAAGATGACGAAGAAGAGCCGCCGG
>NZ_JASAUS010000055.1:0-54345 GCF_029953005.1 Bradyrhizobium sp. Mp27
TCCGCGCGAGCGGCCGATTGCTTGATTGTGCTCCCCCCTTTTCCGCCGGAGGCACACCGGTGAGCTTTAATCGAGGTCGAGTCGAGCGACAGTACGACGCCGTCTTCGCCAGGCTTGGCCAGCGCTTCGAAGATTGCGCACCATCGTCCTCGCTTGGCCCAGCGATTGAAGCGATTGTAGATCGTCGTGTAAGGGCCGTATTCACGTGGACAATCACGCCATCGTGCACCCGATTGCAGCATGTGAATGATGCCGCTGACGATGCGTCGGTCGTCGTCCCGATCCGGCCCCGTCAGTCCCCTCGGCAGATGCGGTTCGATACGCGCCCATTGCCTGTCGTTCAGCCAAAACAAACCAGCGCGCATTCTCTCGCCCCCGAATCAACACGTAGGCAAGAGAATCACGTGGCGCTATTTAGGTACAGACCCTAGAATTGCGCCATTTAATGCCGAGAGGGTGGGAATGCCGCGGTTGACCCTGCTGGGTTCGTTTTCCATGGACCGGGGCGGGCCGGTCACCTTGCGCAACAAGAAGGCGCAGGCCCTCGTGGCATTTCTGGCCATGAACCCTGGGGTCGTCCATGTTCGTGAGCGGCTTGCGGCGTTACTCTGGCCCGACAGTCACGAGGACGCGGCGCGACAAAGCTTGCGCCAATGCATCAGCATGCTGCGACATGATTGCGCCGAGCTGCCGCTGTCCGCCGATCACGACCTGCTTGGCTTCGATATCGGCGCCGTCACGACCGACGTCGTCGAATTCAAGGATGCGGTATCCGATCCGTCCATCGCCAATTTGAAACGTGCAGCGGAGTTGTATCGCGGCCCCTTTCTCGAGGGACTGAACGCGCGGTCCGATCTTTTCGACGAGTGGTTATTGGGCGAGCGGACCCGGTTGCGCGCCGTCGCCACCTCTGCCTTCCATACGCTGCTGCAGGAATTACAGCTTATCGGCGCACGGGAGGAGGCGATCGCGTTGGCGCTCCGTTTGTTGGCGATCGATCCGTTGCAGGAAGAGGTGGATTGCGCCTTGATGCGGCTCTACTCCGAGCAGGGGCAGACCGCGTTGGCGTTGCGGCAATACAAGCGCTGCGAGGCGATCCTGCGCAAAGAGCTCAACGTCGAGCCGGATCAGGAGACGAGGGCGCTCTACCAGCAACTCCTGCGACATCGGTCGCAGCATCGGGGGCCGCCCGGGGATGTGGCCGCCGCTGAGCCGGCGGCTTCGCCGAGGCAGCTCAAGCAGAACGTTCGAACCTGCACCGCGCGCGACGGGGTGCGCATCGCCTATGCGTCGGTCGGCGCCGGGCCGCCGTTGGTGAAAGCCGCCAATTGGCTCAATCATCTGGAATTCGACTTTGCGAGCCCGGTCTGGCAGCACTGGATCGAGGCGTTGAGCCGCGACAACACGTTCCTGCGCTACGACGAACGCGGTACGGGCTTGTCGGACTGGGATGTCTTCGACATCTCCTTCGACGCTTTCGTGCGTGATCTCGAGACGGTCGTCGATGCGGCGGGGCTCGAGCGTTTTCCCCTGCTTGGCATTTCTCAGGGCTGCGCGATCTCGATAGCCTACGCGGTCAAGCACCCGGAGCGTGTCAGTCATCTCGTTCTTTATGGCGGATACGCAAAGGGTTGGCGCCATCAGGACCCGTCAAACGTGGCCCGCCGGGAGGCATTGCCAACTCTGGTCCTCGAGGGGTGGGGCAAGAAAGTCCGGTGTTTCGCCAGATATTCACGTCCCTCTTCATTCCTGAAGCAAATGCCGAGCAGGCGCAGTGGTTCAACGATCTGCAGCGGATTACGACGTCGCCGCAGAACGCCTTCAAGCTTACGAATATCTTCGGCGAAATCGATGTGCGGCATCTGCTGCAGGATGTACGAACTCCGACCCTGGTGTTGCACGCTCGTGCCGACGCGAGCGTAAAGTTCACGGAAGGGCAGGAACTCGCTGCTCGGATTAAAGGCGCAACATTCGTTCCGCTCGAGAGTCCCAATCATATCTTGCTGGGGACCGAGCCGGCCTGGTCCGTATTTCTGGACAGTGTAAGAAGGTTTCTCGCGCCCGATCGCTGTCGGTGATCGTGCTTGCCGAGTTTTGCCCGACGGACAAAACACCGAACTCAGGGTAGAACGCTGTCAATCGCCTTCAACGAAAATAATTCGCTTTATAAGAATTCGGAAACAGCGTATATGTTACCTCACTTCGGCCCAAGGAAGAGGGGCGTATCGCGATCGTCACGAACGCGGGCCGGGCGGCGGTGGACGTGGGCCAAACTGGTGCGAAGGTGATCGCAGGGCGGGCAGCCGTGAGCGAAGCACGTCGCACGCACGACCGGCGTGATCCACGTACGGCCAAATCGTGTCGTCCTGGCGCCCGGGGTCTGTGCGCCAAGTCTTGTGGTGGTGCGTGTTGCTCAGCCGGGCGCGCGCATCAGCCATCTGCAAGGCGACGGGGGCAATAGTGCATCGCTCCCCGGGGAGAACACGACATACGCCGTTCCAACCACTGCGCAGGGAAGGCCGGGATGTCCTGGCATACACCTGTATGCCGCTGTGCAGACTTCTCACTACAACTCCGCACAGTGGACCTCGGGTGCCAGCGGGCTCCCGGTCTTCCCTGCGCCCTCTTTCATTTGAGGGTGAGGGGATCAGGCAAAGCTCGGGCGAAATGCGCCGCGAGGATGCGAGCCCATGTCAGTCAACGACGCTCTCGTGCCCCGGACGCTGCGCAGCACGAAGTGATGCGCTGCAGAGCCGGAGCTCATGCGTCAGCGCGTTGTGTCATCTGCTGGGTCCCGGCTCTGCGCCGCACCGCTACGCGCTGCGTCGCGTCCGGGACACGTGAGAGGCGGGCGCAGCTCCTGCACACTCCGTCATTGCGAGCGCAGCGAAACAATCCGGAATCTTTCCGCGGCGGCAGTCTGGATTGCTTCGCTGCGCTCGCAATGACGAGGATGAAGCAGCTGTGCGCCATAACTTCACTCTCACGCGCACGCATCGCATTTTAGGCAACCGTCATAGTCTCTAACGCGCACTAACCAACACCTGACTTAAAACTGTCATAATCGCCGAATGGAACCCGCGGCTGCGTCCTTTTTACACGGCATTAAGCGCGGCTGCATTGGATGCCCTGGGAAAGTGCGTTGGGGACTGCGATGACTGCCGCGAAGAAGATGCCGGGAAAACCGGCCGCCGAAATGTTTGACGACATCCCGGTGCTTCAACGCAAATGGCGTGCCGCGTTGAAGCCGGGCGAACGGCTGCCGCGCTATGAGGACGTGATGCTCGGGAGCCTCGGACGGCTCGCCGACCACATCGCGCTGCTGAAGAACGATGGCGCGCTCGAATTGTCGCGCAGCGGGCGTTACGTGCAGAAATGGCTCGGCGAGGAGCGCTGGGATATCCCGGTCGCCGAGCTCTCGCCCGATTGCGCCACGGCGCTGTCGGAAGCTGTGGCGAGCGCGCTCGAGAACGGTCGTCCGCACCAGGCCAGCGCGCATTGCGTGCGCGACGGCATGGTCCGGACCTACGATGTGCTGGCGCTGCCGACCGCCTCGCGTTGGGGCGCCACGCTGGTTGGCGCCTACATCAACGAGCGCGGTGCGCAATACAATCTCTTGGACGCGATCTTCTCGTCGACCGATGACGCCGTGGTTTCGCTGGCGACGTTGCGCGATGCCGCAGGCAAGCCGTTCGATCTCCAGATCGTGCATCACAACAAGAGCGCGGGTGCGCTCCTGAAGGTCGCGAGCGCGGGCCTGTTGTGGCGGCGGATCGGCGAGGGGAACACGCTATTGGCCTCGCCCGAAATCATGGACTTCCTGCTCAAGGTCGTCTCCGGCGGCCGCGGCGAGCAGCTCGAGATCGAAGACGACGGACGTTACCTTCGGCTCAGTGCCACCGCCTTCGCCGATCTGGTCTCGTTGACGATCTCCGACGTCACCGCGTTGAAGCGGCGCGACGCCTCGTTTCGCCTGCTGTTCGACAACAACCCGATGCCGATGTGGGTGTTCGAGGCACAGACCAAGGAATTCCTCAGCGTCAACGATGCCGCGGTCCAGCACTACGGCTACAGCCGCGCCACCTTCCTGCGGATGAAGCTGCACGAGATCTGGCCCGAGGACGAGTGGGACAGCCACGCCGAGGCGCTCGAACGCATCGGCGACACCTATCACTCCTCGCGCAACTGGCGCCATTTGTGCGCCGACGGCAGCGAGATCGAGGTGCTCACTTTCGGCCGCCGCGTCGCCTTCGACGATCGCGACGGCTATCTGGTCGCGGTGGTCGACATCACGGAGCGGCGCAAGGCCGAGGCGCGGATCGCCCACATGGCGCACCATGACGGGCTCACCGATCTGCCGAACCGCGAACATTTCCAGCAGTGCTTGAAGCAGGCGCTCGACCAGGCCGGCGGAAAACGGGTCGGCGTGCTCTACATCGATCTCGACCTGTTCAAGAACATCAATGATTCCTTCGGGCATCCGGTGGGGGATCGCCTGCTGAAGCAAGTTGCCGAACGCCTCACCACCGCGGTCCGCGGCGGCAATCTCGCGGCCCGCCTTGGCGGCGACGAGTTCGCCGTGATCCTGGCAGCAGACGTCTCGCCGAACGAAGCCAGCGCCTGCGCGACCTTGCTGATCGACATGCTGAAGGCGCCCTACGATCTCGACGGCCAGGAGATGGTGATCGGCGCCAGCATCGGTATCGCGCTGTCGCCCGGCGACGGCACGACGTCGGAGGAGCTGATGCGCAATGCCGACATGGCGCTGTACCGGGCGAAGTCCGACGGCGGCGGCGTGCACCATTTCTTCGAGCGCGAGATGGACCTCCAGGCGCAGAAGCGCCGCGACATGGAGCTCGATCTGCGCCGAGCCTTCGCCAATGGCGAGTTCGAGCTGCACTACCAGCCGCTGGTGTCGATCGCGTCCGACCGCATCTCCGGCTTCGAATCGCTGTTGCGCTGGCGTCATCCCGACAAGGGCATGATCTCGCCGGCGGAATTCATTCCGGTCGCCGAGGACATCGGCCTCATCACCCAGCTCGGCGAGTGGGTGCTGCGCGAGGCCTGCGCGGAGGCGGTGAAATGGCCTGTCGACGTCAAGGTCGCGGTCAATCTGTCGCCGGCGCAATTCCGCAGCCGCAACCTGGTCCAGGTCGTGATTTCCGCGCTTGCGCAGTCCGGCCTGTCGCCGAAGCGGCTCGAGCTCGAGATCACCGAGTCGATCTTCCTGGCGGAGACCGATGCCAATCTTGCGATCCTGCATCAATTGCGGGAGCTCGGCGTCAGCATCTCCATGGATGATTTCGGCACCGGCTATTCGAGCCTCAGCTATCTGCGTAGCTTCCCGTTCGACAAGATCAAGATCGACCGTTCGTTTGTGAAGGATCTGGCGCAGCGGCCCGATTGCGTCGCGATCGTGCGCGCGATCTCCGGCCTCGGCCGCAGCCTCAACATCACCACGACGGCTGAAGGCGTCGAGACCGAGGATCAGCTCGACTGGCTGCGCGCCGAAGGCTGCAACGAGGTGCAGGGGTTTCTGTTCAGCGCGGCGCGGCCCGCCGCCGAGATCGCAAAGCTGCTGGCCGATTTCGGCCAGCGCGCCTCACGGGCGGCGTAGCCCTTCGGGATAGCAGCCGTAGACCAGTTCCTTGAAGGCGGGCGTGATGCGACTGCGCTCGTTCTGGGTCTGCTGCATCAAGAGGTAGACCATGTCGAGCTTGGGATCGACGCCGAAATAGGTGCCGCTTCCTGAGTCCCACTTCAATTCGCCGATCGATCCGGCCGGCGGCGGCTTCGCATTGCCGGGATCGGTGCGTACACCGACGCCGTAGCCATAACCAAAGCCGTCGCCCGGGAAATAGAAATAGTCGCGTCCCACGCCGGAGCCGGGCCCGACGTGATCGGTGGTCATCGCCTTGAACACGGCGGGGCTGAGGTAACGCTTGCCCTCGAACTCGCCGCCATTGAGCAGCATCTGGGAGAAGCGTTGATAGTCGGTGATGGTCGACAGTAGCCCGCCACCGCCGGATTCCCATTCGGGATGGTCGAGGCGGTCGCGCTCGCCGGCGAGCAGGACCGGGTCGCTCGGCAGCGGCCGCGCCATCCGGGCGCGCTCCTCCGGCGTTTTCAGCACGAATTTGGTGCTGCTCATTCCGAGCGGATCGAGAATGCGCTGCTTGAGGAATTCATACAGCGTCTGGCCCGAGATGATCTCGATGACGGCGCCGAGCACGTCGGTGGAATGGCCGTAGCGCCACAGCGTTCCGGGCTGGCGCGTGAGCGGCAGCTTGGCGATGCGGTCGGCGAATTGTCTGTTGTTGAAGGGTCCCTCGAAAATATTGGCGGCCTGGTAAACCTGCATCACCCATGGAGCGCCGATATAGTCGTAGCTGATGCCCGAGGTTTGCCGCAGCAGATCCTCGATGCTGACAGGGCGGATCGGCGGCTCGAGTTCGACCTTCGAGGTGCCCTCCGGCTCCACGCCCACCTTGGTGTCGGCGAAGAGCGGGACGTATTTCGACACGGGGTCGGTGAGCGCGAGCCTGCCCTCGTCGATCAGCATCATCGCGCCGAGACACGTGATCGGCTTGGTCATCGAGTGAATGGCGAAGATCGTATCCGGCGTCATCGCGAGGCCGGTCCTGGTGTCGCGCACGCCGAAGGTCTTGAGGTAGACCGGCTTGCCGTGCTGCTGCACCAGGACCACCGCGCCCGGCAGGCGGCCAAGCGTCACCTCGTTGTCAAAATAGGCGGTGATGCGGTCGAGCCCGTCAGCCGACGGAGTAGGGATGCTGGTGGCGGCGCTGCCTCGCGCCATCGAGCCGGCCAGCAGCGCGGCTCCGACCAGAAATTCACGACGCTTCATCCGGGCTTCCTCCCTCGCCGGGATCAAAGCCGCAAGACGTCGGAGGCGTCAACAAGACATCGATTAAAAACGCGTCACGATTTCCGAAAGGAACGGCCGCGGACGGTCTTCGCTGGACTTGGTCGGCGTGCCGATATGGACGAGGCCGGCGAGCTTTTCGTCCGGCTTGAGGCCGAGGCCGTCCAGCACGTCGCGATCGAAGGCGAACCAGCCGGTCAGCCAGCAGGCGCCGTAGCCGAGCGCGGTCGCGGCCGTGACAATGTTCATGACGCTGGCGCCGGCCGACAATTCCTGCTCGAACGCCGGCACCTTCGGATGCGGCTTGGTGAAGCTGACGATGCCGATCACCAGCGGCGCGTCGGTGAGGCGTTTGCGCTCGGTCTCGATGTTCGCCGCCGGTGCGTCCGGATTCTTGCGGGCAAAGACCGTCGCGATGACCTCGCCGGCCCGCTCGCGGGCGTCACCCTCGAAAATGATGAAGCGCCAGGGCGCGAGCTTGCCGTGGTCGGGCACGCGCGCCCCGATGGTGAGAATGGTTTCGAGCTCGGCGGGGGAGGGGCCGGGCCCGGTCATCTCGCGCGGCTTGACCGAGCGACGGGTTTTCAGGAGTTCGATGGCGTCGGGCACTGCGATGTCCTCTTCGGCTGGTCGTCGGGCGTGCCATGCCCAGATAAGCATGCACGCCCGCAACCGGAAGCGAGTTTAGATCGATTTCAGGACTCAGGCCGCCTCGCGCGCCCGCCGGACGTCCGGTGGGGTGGCCTCGTCGACGAGGGCGGTGAGCGCCTCCACCGTCGTCATCACCTTCTGGCCGTCGCTGCCGAGCCGGCGGACGGAGACCGACTGCGTCTCAGCTTCCTTCTTGCCGCACACGAGCAGCGCCGGAATCTTGGCCAGCGAGTGCTCGCGGACCTTGTAGTTGATCTTTTCGTTGCGCAGGTCGATCTCGGCCCGAAGCCCCGCGCGCCGGACCTGTTCCAGCACCTGCTTGGCATACTCGTCGGCTTCCGAGGTGATGGTTGTGACCACCACCTGCACCGGGGACAGCCAGAGCGGGAAATTGCCGGCATAGTGCTCGATCAGGATGCCGATGAAGCGCTCCATCGAGCCGCAGATCGCGCGATGCACCATCACCGGCGCCTTCTTGCCGCTGTCATGGTCGATGTAGAACGCACCGAACCGCTCCGGCAGGTTGAAGTCGACCTGCGTGGTGCCGCACTGCCAGTCGCGGCCGATGGCGTCGCGCAGTACATATTCGAACTTCGGCCCGTAGAAGGCGCCTTCGCCCGGATTGATCTCGGTCTTGATGTGATTGTTCTGCGACTGGATCTCGCGCAGCACCGTCGCCATCACGCGCTCGGCGTGATCCCACATCGCATCGGTGCCGACGCGCTTCTCGGGCCGGGTCGAGAGCTTCACCGTGAGATCGCCGGTGAAACCGAAATCGGCATAGGTCGACAGAATGAGATCGTTGATCTTGAGGCACTCGTCGGCGAGCTGATCTTCCATGCAGAAGACGTGCGCGTCGTCCTGGGTGAAGCCGCGCACGCGCATCAGGCCATGCATGGCGCCGGAGGGCTCATAGCGATGCACCACGCCGAATTCGGCGAGGCGCAGCGGCAGGTCGCGATAGCTCTTCAGGCCGTGCTTGAAGATCTGCACGTGGCCGGGGCAGTTCATCGGCTTCAGCGCAAACCAGCGCTTGTCCTCGGCCTCGTCACCGGCGGACTGCGCCGCGAACATGTTCTCGCGATACCAGCCCCAATGGCCCGAGGTCTCCCACAAGGACTTGTCGAGGATCTGCGGCGCATTGACCTCGCTGTAGTCGCCGGCCAGGCGCCGGCGCATATAGGCGATCAGCTGCTGGAAGATGGTCCAGCCCTTGGCGTGCCAGAACACGACGCCCGGACCTTCTTCCTGGAAGTGGAAGAGGTCGAGCTCGCGCCCGAGCTTGCGATGGTCGCGCTTTTCGGCTTCCTCGATCTGCTTGAGATAAGCGTCGAGGTCCTCCTGCTTCGCGAACGCCGTGCCGTAGATGCGGGTCAGCATCGGGTTGTTGCTGTCGCCGCGCCAATAGGCGCCGGCCACCTTCATCAGCTTGAAGGCGTTGCCGACCTTGCCGGTCGAGGTCATGTGCGGGCCGCGGCAGAGATCGAACCAGTCGCCCTGGTAGTAGATCTTGATCGGCTCATTGCCGGGAATGGCGTCGACCAGCTCGACCTTGAAGGCCTCGCCCTTGTCGCGGAACACCTGCTTGGTCTTCTCGCGATCCCAGACTTCCTTGGTGAAGGGTTTGTCGCGCGCGATGATCTCGCGCATCTTCTTCTCGATCGCGGCAAAGTCTTCCGGCGTGAATGGCTCGTTGCGGAAGAAGTCGTAGTAGAAGCCGTTCTCGATCACGGGACCGATGGTGACTTGCGTGCCGGGCCACAGCGTCTGCACGGCTTCGGCGAGCACGTGGGCGCAGTCGTGGCGGATCAGCTCGAGCGCGCGCGGATCGTCGCGGTTGATCAGCTCGATCTTGGCATCGGCTTCGATTGCGTCGTCGAGGTCGGCGACCACGCCGTCGAGCGCCATCGCGACGGTGCGCTTGGCCAGCGACGGCGAAATGCCCTTGGCAATCTCGAGGCCGGTGATGCTCTTGGCGTATTCGCGCCGGGCGCCGTCGGGGAAGGTGAGGGTGATCTTTTCCGGCGGGGTCACGGGTCTCAGATTGCTAAGGCTGTATTGAAAGCCGGATTCGGATTTGGGCTGGTCGGTCATGCTTTTCTCCTGAGGCTCACTCCTGCGAACGAGCGCAGGTAAGCGGGAACGAGCGATATATCAGGCGATTCGGCCTGTGCAATCCGGCATTTCCAAGAAAGTGGCGCGCAAAAGCTTGGGCGATGCTCCAACTATTTCGCACCGCGCCCTTTAACTGGTCGCGGGCCTGCTCTACATGCACTTGCATGGAAAATCCGCCCGTCGCCGGCCGTTTCACGCCAACCGCCCTGATGCTCGGCAATCTCGTCACCGGTTGCTCGGTGCTGGCGCCGGCGGGCATGCTGCCGGAATTGTCGACCGGGCTCGGCCTCACCATCCATGCCGCGGGGCTCCTGATCACCTTCGGCGCGATTACGCTTTGCATCGGCTCGCCGCTGACGGCGTGGCTGACCAGCCGCATCGAACGGCGGACGCTGCTTGCGACCACGCTTGCGGTGCTCGCCGTTGGCAATCTCGCCTCGGCATTTGCCCCTGACTACACAAGTCTCCTCATCATTCGCCTGCTGATGCTCGCGGTCGGCGCGCTCTACACGCCGCAGGCTGCGGGCACGGCGGCGCTGATCGTGCCGGTGGAGCGGCGGGGCAGCACCATCGCTTACATCTTTCTCGGCTGGTCGTTAGCTGCGGCCGTCGGTCTTCCGCTGATCACTTTCATCGCCAGCCGCTATGGCTGGCGCGCGGCCTATGGCGGGATCGGCGCGCTCGGCTGCATCAGCTTCCTGTTGTTGCTGCTGCGCCTGCCGGCGGGCCTGAAGGGCGCGCCGGTGGACTTGAAGACGTGGAGCGCGGTCGGCCGCAGCAGGACGATCCTGCTGCTGCTTGCGATCACGATGCTGCAAATGTCCGGGCAGTTCGTGGTGTTCACCTTCATGGGTCCGCTGCTCAAGAAGCTGACCGAGGCGAGCCCGGATGCGATCGGCATGGTGTTCGGCATCTACGGTGTTTGCGGCTTCCTCGGCGTCGTCATCGCGACCCGCATCGTCGACACCTGGGGGCCTTATCGGACGTCGCTGCTGTTCACCTGCCTGCTGCTTGCAGGCATCACCGGCTGGGCGCTTAGTGCGGGGAGCCTGGTGTTGATGGCGCTCGCGGTCGCGATCTGGGGCCTCGGCTTTGCCTCGACCAATTCGATGCAGCAGGTGCGGCTGGTCGCGGCTGCGCCGCCGCTCGCATCGGCGACCGTCGCGCTCAACACCTCCGTCCTCTATGTCGGCCAAGCTGTCGGCTCCGCCATCGGCGGGCTACTGTTCGCCCGCGAGCTGCTGCATCCGCTTGGTTTCGTCGCGGTCGGCTTCGTCGTCCTGGCGCTGATCCTCGTGGTTCTGACCCGGCCCCGGCCGGCTGCTGCCACCACGGCCTGAAGGGTGCGTTTTCCTATGCGCAAGGTGCTTGGCAAACCACGCGCGGGAGCGCTAGAAGGCGAGGCATGGGGACCAAAGAGAGTTGACTGACATGAGGATGATTCTGGCGGTTGCCGCGGTGCTCTATTCAGCCTCCGCGTTTGCACAAACCGACAAGCCACCCATGGTGGGGGACAAGCCGCTGGTGCAGGTCACGCCGAAGGGGACCAAAGAGGCCGCGGCCAAGCCGGCCGCGGCGCCGAAGGGCAAACCGCAGTCGATCGCGGCGCGGCTCCAGGCCTGCCTCGACCTCGATGACGGCACCAAGGACCGCCTCAACTGCTACGACGCCGTGATCGCGCCGCAGCCGAAGCCGAAACCGGCGAAGGCCAAGGGTTACGCCGATTGCCGCTTCTTCAAGGAAGAGGACGAGCGGCTGGCCTGCTTCAACGGCTTCGCCGAGAGCATTCCGAAGCTGCCCAAGACCTGAAGATCAAGACCCGAACATCAAGACCTGAAGATCAGAGCCGAGGTCTGGAAGCCGGACGGCTAGTCGCTGATCCGGCTGAGCACGGCCCTGAAGGCAACGCCCGGCACTTGCAGCGCGGTGCCTTCGAGTTCGGCTGTGTCGCCGTCCTCACGGCCGGCCAGCGTCAGCGTGATTCTGTCGTGCCCGAACAGCGGCTTGAAGGACGGATCGTCGTTGTAGCGCTGGGTCGAAATCTTGACCTTGATGCTGTCGCCTTCCCCGACGTAGGTCCCGATGAAAGCGAAGGCGGAATTGCCGCCGCGCATCTTGCCATCCGTCACATAGACGACGCCGCAGCCGGTTCCATGAACCGTGTGGAAGTTGACCTTGTACAGTCCCTGACGCACCGTCTGTCCCCGCAGAATTCAAGCTAAAACTTGGCCGGCAAATTATGAGCGTTGCCGGCGGAAGCAATCCGGTCGCTCCCGGGGATGTCGGCGATCAACATCACATTTTGATCAAAGCCTGCGACAATTGCGGGCAGCGCGGCCGAATGCCGACGCGCGCAATATCGGCTAGCGGCTCGATGCGGCCGGATTGGTGGACGCAACGCGCGTCAGCGCCAACGACGGCGTCGCCGACATCTTCACCAGCACGTCCTTGAGCGGGTCCCGGGTCCAGGCGCGCGTCACATAATCACGATGCGTGATGCCGTCGCCGGTTTCGACGAACACTACGCTGCCGGGACGGAGCGGCCCGTCCATGTCCTCGGAGACGCTGATGCCCTTTTGCCGCAGCGTGCTCATCAGCTCGCGGTCGCGCCGCGCGGTGTAGCGGGTGTAGGAGCTGACGAAGAAGCCGGAGCGGTGGCTCTCGATCCAGGAGGCGAACTTGTCCATTTCGCCGTAGACGGCATCGAGCAGGACGACGCCGCGGACGCGGTCGCTGATGCCGCCGACCTCGAGGCTCCAGGCCGTCGGCAGGAAGCCGCCGCTGTAGCCGACGATCACGATCGGCATGTTGGCGAAGGCGCGGGCGTTGTTGGGATCGCCGGTGAGCCGGGCCAGATGGGTCGCCGACTCCTCCATGAAGCGCTTGAGGCCGCCCGCCTGCCAGAACTTGCCGGCGCTGGAATCGGCGGCATCGACCGCCATCTGCGGCGCCAACAGGATGGCGTTGGCGCCGGAATCGGTGACCTGCTGCGGTACGAGTTGGCGGTCGCGCACGTCGCGCTCCAGCGTTGCGCCATTGCCATGGAAGAACACCACGATCACGCCCGGCTTGCGCACGTCGAAATGCTCGGGCACGTGCATCAGCACGCGGCTGTCGCTGTAAGTCTCGTCCTGCCAGTAGACGCGCCCGGAATAGCTGCGGTGGCCGCGGCGATCGCCCTTGGAGATGTTGAGGAACGGCGCGTCGGAGGCGGGGTTGTTGCCGAAATAGGGGAAGGCCGACGATTTCATGCTGACGAGCGTCGTCAGGTCTTCACGTGCCGGACGCTGGTAGGGGATCTGCGGTGCGAGTGAGGCGACCTTGTACGGCGCCTGCTCCGGCTGAGGCTGCTGCTGGACAGCGCGTTTGGGCGAGAAGTCCGACATCTGCCGTTGCAGAAGACTCTCGCTCGCCGACGGGAAGCGCTCCTTGAATTGCGGAGCGGGGAAGCGATCCTCGAACGTGTCGCTGCTTGCGACCTGAGGATTGGTCTTCGCGACGATTTGGACGTTGGCCTGCGAGTTCGCCGCGAGCGCCGCCGGGTTGGGGGCCCTGCCGCATTGAACCAGCGTGAGCGACAGCGGCACCAAGGCTGAGACCAGCGCGATCCGGAGCGCACGATTGCGCGCGCCGGACAGCGTCCGATCAGCACGAACGTCAGCTCTCAATTTCGGAGCGGCCCCGACCATCCACCCATGACCCCAAGTCATGTCCACAAGCCCAGCGGCAATATTCAAGCTAATTGAGCCGACTGGCGTTTAGGCGACGTTAAGTGTCCGGAGAAACTTCCCCAAATCCGGAATGCACAAAGGGACCATGCAATCGTGTCCTGATTGTGGGGCTGCGAAACGGGATTCTCCGGTGTTTGCGGGGCTTTATTGCCCAGGATCGCGTACAAAAGGTGCCGCGGTACCGATTCCACGCGCCACATTTAACCCTTGTTAACCCTGCTTGAATTGACTGGACCGGGCTGCACGATGCTCCCAACGACACGTGACGCCTGAGGTTGAGGACCCTGATGACGGCATCAGATGTGGGACCCGCACCTTGGACCGGCCGGCTGACGGGCGGGCCGGGGGTCTCCGTTCTGGTCGCAACCGCCATCGTCGTTGCCGACATGATCGGGGTCGGCGTCTTCACCAGCCTCGGCTTCCAGGTCAAGGACATCCCGTCCGGCTTCTCGATCCTGTTGCTCTGGACCGTCGGCGGCATCGTCGCGCTGTGCGGGGTGTTCTCCTACAGCGAGCTCGGCGCCATGTTTCCGCGCTCGAGCGGTGAGTACAATTTCCTCGGCCGCGCCTATCATCCCGCCTTCGGCTTTCTCGCCGGCTGGGTCTCGGCGACAGTTGGCTTCGCAGCGCCTGTCGCGCTTGCGGCGATGGCGTTCGGCGAATACGCGAAATCGGTCGTTCCCGATCTGCCGCCGATCCCGCTCGCCATCGGCGTGGTGTGGCTGGTCTCGATCGTGCAATTGACCGGCGTCAGGCACTCATCGACCTTCCAGCTGATCTCGACCATCCTCAAGGTCGTGCTGATCGTCGCCTTCCTGCTCGCCGGCTTCGTCATCGGCACGCCGCAGCCGATTGCCTTCACGCCGCAGCCGGGTGATCTCGCGCATATCGTCAGCGCGCCCTTCGCGATCGGGCTCGTCTTCGTGATGTACTCGTTCTCCGGGTGGAATGCTGCGACCTACATCATCGGCGAGATGAACATGCCGCAACGCGATCTGCCGCGCGCGCTGCTCGCGGGCACGATGATCGTGCTCGTCCTGTACGTCGCGCTGAATGCGGTGTTTCTTTACTCAACGCCGGTCAGTGCGCTGGCCGGCCAGCTCGACGTTGCCAGCGTCGCGGGCAGCGCGATCTTCGGCAGCCTCGGTGGCCGGATCGTCGGTGCGATGATCTGCGTCGGCCTGATCTCCTCGATCAGCGCGATGATGTGGATCGGCCCGCGCGTGATGATGACGATGGGCGAGGACATTCCGGCCCTGCGCGTGTTCTCGAAGCGATCGGTGAGCGGCGCGCCGGCCTATGCCATCCTGTTTCAGCTTGCCGTCGCCAATCTGCTGCTGTTCACGCGCAGCTTCGAGGCAGTGCTCGACTTCATCCAGTTCGCGCTGCTGTTCTGCTCGTTCTTCACGGTCGCCGGCGTCATCAAGCTGCGCATCACCGATCCCGACCTGCCGCGGCCCTATCGCGCCTGGGGATACCCGTTCACGCCGCTCGTTTTCCTGCTCGTGACCGCGTTCATGATGTACTACCTGTTGACCGAGCGGCCGGTGCAGTCGCTGGCGGGGATGCTCCTCATGCTCTCGGGCCTGTTGATCTATGCTGTTTTCCGCAGGCGGCCGGTCGCCGCTGGCACGTCATCACACCGCGAATAGACATGTTTCGACCCATGAGAATTGCGGCCGTCGCTCTTGCCCTGCTGGCTGCGGCCGTCTCGTCTGCACGTGCCACCGACGTCACTTTCGATGATACCGCGCGCTTTCTCGCGGGCATGCAGCCTTCGCCGGACTCGCCGCTGGTGCCGCTCACCAAGGACCCGGGCTGGCAGCGCCACGCAAAATTCTTCGACGGCGCCTTCGCCCAGCTCGAGCAGCGGCAGCTCTCGAAGATCCGCAATTGGGCCGACGTCAATCTGGCCGCGCCCCGGCCGACCATGTTCTACTTGTTCAGCGGCCCCGACTTCCTCTACGCCAATGCGTTCTACTCCAAGGCCAGCACCTACGTGCTCGGCGCGCTGGAGCCGGTCGGCGCGGTGCCTGACCTGACGCGGCTGCCGCGCGGATCGGTTGGTGCCGCGCTCTACAATGTCGAGCGTTCGCTCGGCTCGATCCTGAGCTTCTCCTTCTTCATCACCAAGCACATGAAGGTCGACCTGCACGCCAACCAGGTCAACGGCACGTTGCCGATCCTCTATGTCTTCCTCGCGCGCTCCGGCAAGACCATCCGCAATGTCGAGATGATCGCCCTCGACGACAAGGGCGGGGTGCATACGGGAGGCGACAATCCGGGACGGAACGCGACGCGCGGTGTCCGCATCACCTTTGCCGGAAGCGACGGCGAGGCGCGCACGCTGTACTATTTCTCGACCGATCTTTCCAATGCCGGTGCGCGCAACACGGGATTTCTGAAATTCTGCGAGACGCTCGGGCCCGGCAACAGCCTGCTCAAGAGCGCGTCCTATCTCCTGTACAAGGGCGACTTCTCCGTCGCTCGCAACTGGCTGCTGGCCAACAGCGCGACCATCATCCAGGACGATTCCGGCATTCCGCTTGCGAACTACAATGCGCAACAGTGGCGGTTCTTCCCGTTCGGCCGCTATCTCGGACCGATCGACGAATTCCCCGGCCGCTATCAGGGGCGTTACGCCGAACTGTTCACGCGCGCCCAGCCGATCGATTTCGGCGTCGGCTACCGCTGGCGGACGCATGAATCGAACTTGCTGTTGTCGGTAAGGGTGCCGGGAAGCGAGACGGCGCCGGCTGCGGAGACCACCTCGTCCGCCGAGCCGTCGCCAAAGCCGCCGCGTCCGAAACGGCTGCGTCCGCCCGAGTCGATCCCGCCGTCGCCCGGCCGCTTTTTCTGGTTTCGTTAGGTTGCCTGTTGAGGCGGGTGTCACGGGCTCCGGGCGATGACAACCAGCCGTACGAACGCGAACGCCATCTGATGGTATGTCGCCAAACCCGATGCGGATCGGCTGGTGCTCGATCTCTAAGGTCCCGCCTACCAGTGCACGCTCTGGCTCGGCACGATGAAGGCCGTGGTGCTCGGCGGCGTGGCAAGGCTCGTTACCAGATACCAGCCGGAGCCGACCACGAGCGCCAGCAGCGCGATGATGGCAATCATGTCGAGGGTTCTGGGGTCGTGATGCCCTCTGGAACCAGGATGTGGACCAAGCCTGAAGTGAAAATGAGGGCTGATTTTCCAGCGCATTCTTGTTTCCTCCCGCGGGAGCATCACAACAACGCGAGGGGGAAGTTCCGGTTCCATTCAAGGCAGCGATGCGCGAAGCGCCGCGGCGTTCCTGGTGATATTCAGGACGCGTTGACGCCGCGCCAGCGGCCGTAGCGCCAGGGCAGATACCAGCGCGCGCTTTGCGGTGCGGTGAGGGGCACGTTGTCGATTCCCGATGTGCCGAAAGGATTGCAGCGAAGCAGTCTCGCGAGCGTCATCCAGCCGCCGGCCCAGAGCCCGAATCGTTCGATCGCCTCGTCGCCATAGACCGAGCAGGTCGGCAGGTGCCGGCAATTGTAGCCGACCAGCGGCGAGAGCGTGTGACGGTAGAGCCAGATCAGTGCGCGGCCGAATCGACGCGGGAGCCGGAGCGCGCCCTCGATGGGAGTGGAACAGTGCTCGCAGGTTGAATGCTTCATGGGCGCTGTGCTGCGATCGTGAGCGAGGTATTGCGCGGTTCCGGCGCAGGGAACCGCAAGTTGTTGTTTCTGCGCCATATTTCCCGTGCTTTTTGGGAGCAGTGCAGCAAGTACCTGTGGACGATCTGTATTCCCCCGGATACCATTTTTATGACGCCCGTGTGTAGAAACATACGCCCGTATGATGGACTCAGAGGGCGCTACCGGGGACTGTTGGGGGACCTTTGGGGCTTGGGGAAGGAACCAGATTGAGACTTCTGAACTCCCTTGACCGTCGCGGCTGGTTGTTGCTTGGGGCAGCCGCACTTGGCGCCGCGCTCTTCGGAGCTGTGGCCACGACCGGCACAACGGCTCATGCCGGTGCCGCCCTCGAGGAGCGCAAGCTGCCGATGAAGTTCAACTGGGTCGCCTGCGACCCGAACTGCCGCGGCTGGGTCAGCGCGGTCGGCATCATCACCGCCGACACGCCGAGGGATTTCGAGGAGTTTTCGCGCGGACGCCAGCTTGGCGGCGCGACCGTGGTGCTCGACTCCAGCGGCGGTTCCGTTAACGACGCGATCACGCTCGGCCGGCGCTTCCGCAATCTCGGAGTTTCGACCACCGTCGGCATCAGCGTCCAGAACCGCAGCGGGCAGTCGGCCCGTCCGGCGGTTGCGCCCGAAGCCTATTGCGAATCCATGTGCGTGTTCCTGCTGCTGGCCGGCAAGAAGCGCTACGTGCCGGAAGCCGCTCATGTCCGGGTCCACCAGATCTGGATGGGCGATCGTGCCGACGATGCCAAGGCGGCGAGCTACAGCGCGCAGGACCTGATGATCGTGGAGCGCGACATCGGCCGGCTCGCCAAATACACGTTCGATATGGGCGGCGCCGGCGACCTGCTCTCGCTCGCGCTGAGCGTGCCGCCGTGGGAAGATCTGCACGAGCTGGATGCTGACGAGCTGAAGCTCACCAATCTCGTGACCACCAACCTGGTGGCCGACGTGCTGCCGCATGTGGACGTCGCGGCGCCCGCGGTGGCGGAACTAGCGCCGAAGACCCAGGCGAGGTTCGGCGCGGAAGCGGAGCCGCAGCCCGTCAAGTCGACCAAGACGGCGGAAGCGGTGGTGCCGACCGGTGCGGCGCAAAGCGCAGGCTCGCAGAAGTAGGATTTCCCTGATCGTCATGCCGGCGCGCGCGCCGGAATGACCTCGACCAAATCAGCCCTGCGCCGCGGCCGGCTGCTTGGCCTTCGCCTCGATCTGGCCGATGGCATCGACCACGGCATCGAAGGTCAGGAGGGTCGAGGCGTGGCGCGCCTTGTAGTCGCGGACCGGCTCGAGGAACTTGATCTCTTCCCATTTGCCTTCAGGAGGCGCGCCGTTCTCCTTGAGCATCTTGCGAACGGTTTCGCGTAACTCGCGGAGTTCGCTCGCGGTCGAGCCGACGACGCGACTTGCCATGATGGATGAAGAGGCTTGTCCGAGGGCACAGGCCTTCACGTCATGGGCGAAATCGGTGACCTTGTCGCCCTCCATCTTGAGGTCGATCTTCACGGTCGAGCCGCACAATCTGGAGTGGGCGGTGGCGGTGGCGTCGGGGTCCGGCAGCCGTCCGAGGCGTGGAATATTCCCGGCCAGTTCGATGATCCGCTTGTTATAGATGTCGTTCAGCATGTGATGGAGTCCAACACTTCCGCACCGGATCGGCCTTGGCGGGCGCCGTCCACGGTCCTATATAGGAGCGGAACTGGCGGAAAAACAGTCCAGCGGTGCGGCGGCAGCGATCCAGATCTGCGCTGCCTGCGTGATGACCCAAGGGCCTTTTTCGTCAAAACTGTTCTCTTCAGGCGTCCGGCGGCTTGCCGCCCCGTCTGCCGGTGACACTCCGGCCGTGAGGCCGTCGAACGGAGTAGACATGGACGCTGCTATCAAATCCATCCGCCCGGGCAAGCCCTCCGACCGCCAGCCCGAGAGCCGGCCGGCTGAGCTCGACCCTGCCGAATTCCTCGCGGCCGCCGTCCGCGCCGACCAGCCGCGCCCCGCGCGCGCAGAGGCGGAAGCAGCGGTGAAGACGCTGCTCGCCTATATCGGCGAGAACACTGCGCGCGAAGGTTTGCTCGACACGCCGCGCCGTGTGGTCGAGGCCTTCGACGAGCTCTATCAGGGCTACCACCAGTGCCCGGCCGAGGTGCTCGACCGCACCTTCGGCGAGACGGCCGGCTATGACGACTTCGTGCTGGTGCGCGACATCGAGTTCACCTCGCAGTGCGAGCATCACATGATGCCGTTCTACGGCAAGGCGCACATCGCCTATACGCCGGTGGAACGCGTCGTCGGCCTGTCGAAGCTTGCGCGCCTGACCGACATCTTCGCCCGCAGGCTCCAGACCCAGGAGCACATGACGGCGCAGATCGCGGCGGCCATCGACGAGATCCTCAAGCCCCGTGGCGTTGCCGTGCTGATCGAAGCCGAGCATACCTGCATGTCGGTGCGCGGCGTTGCCAAGCATGGTGCCTCGACCTTCACCAGCCGCTTCACCGGCATGTTCCGCGACAATCCGGCGGAGCAAGCCCGCTTCCTGTCCCTGGTGCGAGGCACGACGCGCTGACCTCGCGAAGGTCTATGTCCGCGTCGTGCTCCAAGCGAGGACGCCCGTGTCCGCTCACTCCCATGAGATCGAGGAAGGCCTCGCCTTCCTGCCCAGGTTCGACGCCGCTGGCCTCGTGACCTGCGTGGCGACCGACGTTGCCACCGGTGACGTGCTCATGGTCGCGCACATGAACGACGAGGCGCTACGCAAGACGATTGCGACCGGCGAGGCCTGGTACTTCAGCCGATCGCGCAATGCCTTGTGGCGAAAAGGTGAGACGTCGGGTCAGACCCAGCGCGTGGTCGAGATCCGCACCGATTGCGACCAGGACGCGGTCTGGATCCGTGTCGAGCAGATCGGCGCGGCCTGCCACACCGGCCGCCGGTCCTGCTTTTACCGCAAGGTCGAGGCCGAGGGCGGCGGCGCCAAGTTGGTCTTCGTCGATGCGGACAGGTTGTTCGATCCGGACGCCGTCTACAAGAAATAGCCCGTCGTCATACGCGGGGCGGGCCGGAATGACGGCGAGGGGCCAGATTAACCCCGCATTAACCATACCTGTCCCACGGTGGGACGACAGGCGCCGAATTGCCGGCGTCGCTCAACGCCGCACGGGGCGGGCACTCCATCATGTCGGTCGACAATTCCAGTGCCTCTCAGACGGCGGGTCTCGATCCGTCGCGGGCACGCGTCGCCGGCGCGATCAAGCAGGTCTCCAACCGGACGGGCGTCAGCTTCCAGTACATGCTGACCACCGCCAAGATGGAATCGGATTTCGATCCGACGGCGAGCGCCACCACGTCGTCCGCGCAAGGGCTCTACCAGTTCATCGACCAGACCTGGCTCGGTACGGTGAAGGAGGCGGGCACCCAGCTCGGCTATGGCAATTATTCCGACGCCATCACCAGGACGTCGCCGGGCACCTACACTGTCGATGATCCCGTGATGAAGCGGTCGATCATGAAGCTGCGCGACGATCCGGAAGCCGCCTCCAGCATGGCGGCGGCGCTGACGCAGTCGAACGGTTTCAAGCTCACCGGCCTGCTCGGCCGCAGGCCGTCTGACAGCGAACTCTACATGGCGCATTTCATGGGCGTCGGCGGCGCCGCGAAACTGATCGCCAATGCCGAGGACAATCCGCAAGCGGTCGGCGCGCGGCTGTTTCCGAACGCGGCCTCCGCCAACCGCTCGATCTTCTACGCCAGGGACGGCCGCGCACGCAGCGTCTCCGAGGTCTATTCGGTGCTCGACGCGCGCTACGCCAGCGCGGCGAATTCGAAGACGACTCGCAGCGCCATGGCGATGTATGGCGACACGCCATCCACGACGCAGGTCGCAAGTGCCAACGGCGTGCAGCCCACCGCGCCTGTCATCGACAACGCCGCTTATCTGCAGACCTTTCCGGAGGCGCGCGGCGTGACGCCGGTGAGTACGACGTCGTCATCAACGGTTGCAGACAACACACCGATCACACCCGCATTCCGCTCGATCTATCAGCCCGGCGATATCACGCAGCCGGTGTCGACCACGGTGCAGAAATTGTGGGGCAGCAACACCTCGCTAGCCTCGATCGCATCGGCGACGCCTGACGTGCGTCCGCCGCAACCGCTCGATCTCTTCAGCGATCGCAGCGGTACGTTCTCGAGCTGATGTCGTCGCGCGAATAATCCGCTCTCGTGTCCCGGACGCGTTGCGGCGCGCAAGCACTGGGTCTGGGGCACGTGCGGCAGGCGGCTTTGTTCCCTTAACAAAACGTCAATAAAACCAGCCAGTTATGGTGAACGCTTTGTTAAGCGTCGTGGTTTATTTTGTGTTGCAGGTGACAAGCCGTCACCGTTTTCGTTTGTTGTGTAAGCCGGAAGCAGCATGATTGTTCGGCAGTTCATCAATTGGATCAGGACCGCGCCCGCCGGCGAGCGGGCCGAGGCGACGCGGGCGTTGGCCCGGGCCTGGCTGATCTCAGACCTTTCCCATGACGACCGTATCGCAGCCGAAGGCGCGCTCCTGATGCTGCTCGACGATCCCTCGCCGCTGGTGCGGCAGGCGATGGCTGAGGCCTTTGCGCGCAGCACGGATGCGCCGGCGTCGATCGTGCGGGCGCTGTCGGCGGACCAGCCGACCGTCGCGCTGCCGGTGCTCGAACATTCGCCGCTGCTGATCGATGCCGATCTCGTCGACATCGTCGCAACCGGCAATGACGAGGTGCAATGCGCGGTCGCCCGCCGCATCGCGTTGCCGGTGTCCGTCTGCGCCGCCATTGCCGAAGTCGGCTGTGCAGCGGCAGCCCTCGAGCTGATCGAGAACCCCCACGCCGAGCTCGCGCCGTTCTCCTGGAATCGCATCGTCGAGCGCCACGGCCATCTCGCCGCGATCCGCGAGGCGATGCTGGTGCTGGAGGATCTGCCGGCCGCGACGCGCGCCGCGCTGGTGGCCAACCTCTCCGAGACCCTTGCGCAATTCGTCGTGGCGCGGAACTGGCTGAGCGCCGATCGTGCCGAGCGCATCGCAACCGAGGCGCGCGATCGCTCCACCATGAACATCGCGGCGCGCTCGCGCGGCGAGGACATGCAGGGCCTCGTGCGCCACCTGCGCATCACGGGCCAGCTCACCGCCGGGCTCATCCTGCGCGCGCTGCTGTCGAGAAATCTCGATCTGTTCGACGCGGCACTCGCCGAACTCGCCGACCTGCCGCTGGCACGGGTCTGCGCGCTGCTGCACGACCGTGGCGGCAACAGCCTGCACGCGCTGCTTCGCCGCGCCGGACTTCCGGAGGCGACCTTTGCGGCGTTCCAGGTCGCGCTCGATGCCTGCCACGAGCAAGGTTTTGTCGATACCGACGACGGCGCGGCGCGGCTGCGCCGGCGCATGGTCGAGCGCGTGCTCACCCATTGCGAGACCGACCGCGGCGCCGCCGAGCCGCTGATGGTCCTGCTCCGCCGCTTCGCCACGGAATCCGCGCGCGAAGAGGCAAGGCTGTTCTGCGACGAGCTCGTCGCGGATGACGCGCTTGATCCGATCTATGATGATTTGATTGCGGCATAACGAGATGCCGTAGGGTGGGCAAAGGCGCGCAGCGCCGTGCCCACCATTGATCCGCACAGCTTATATTGGTTGGTGGGCACGCTTCCCTTTGCCCACACTACGACACTTGCGCTCGCAATAACGAGAGGAGAGAGCGGGAGCCGCTATTCCGCCGGCGCGATGCTCGGTGCCAAAATCACCCTCGAGATGCTCGGGGCGGTCGCGGTTGGCGTGGGCGAGATAGTCGTCGGCGACCTTGCGCAGGCGGCGGCTGAGCTCGGCCGAGACGCTGATGCTGTCGAGCTTGGTGTTCTCATGCACGATGGCGAGGATGGCGTTGATGTGGTGCGTGAACAGCTCGGCCGGCACCTTGTCGAGATCGGGCGCGTGCTCGATGACGCGGCACAGGCTCTCCGCAACTCCCGCCGCCGCCGGATAGCCGAACGTCGCAGCGTCGCCCTTGATGTCGTGCGCGGCGCGGAACAGCTCGTCACGCCGCTCCTTGGTGAAGCCCTCATGGCGGATAGCGACGTAAGCGGCCGACAGACGATTGACCTCGGTCGCCATCCAGTCCTTGAACTCGCTGGAGAGGCCTGCCAGCGCCTGCTCGGCGCGGGCGACCGGATCGTCCAGGTCCTTTTCCTCGACGCGGCGCAGAACCTTGCGCAGCGGATTGGGCTGCGTGATCACTTGGTGCGTGGCGAAGGCCGTGACCTCGATATCCTTTGCGCCGTTCTTCGCCATGATGTCTGCCCCGATCGTGTGAGACGCTGCGCTAGATGGAGGAACGAGCCTTGTCGAGCAGCGAGGGTTGCTGGAGCACCTCGTGCTTTTCGCCGACGCGGCGCTCGGGGCCCATATAGGCGGAGTTGGTGTTGCGGCGCCGGTCCGGACCGAAATAGGTCTTGGTCTTGATGAAGGGCCGGGGATTGGCGACGACGTTGAGGATGCGCTGGTAGAGGCCCTTGGCGGAGATCGGCTTGGCCAGGAATTCGGTGACGCCGGCATCGCGCGCGACCGTGACGCGGCGTTTCTCGGAATGGCCGGTCAGCATGATGATCGGCGCGTAAGGATTGCCCTTGGATTCCGGCTGCCGGATCATCTGCGCGAGCTCGAGCCCGTCGAAGATCGGCATCGCCCAGTCGGTGATGACGATGTCGGGCACGTAATGGCTGTACATTTCCAGCGCGGTGGCGCCGTCCTCGGCCTCGTAAACCTCGCGCGCGCCGAAGGAGTGCAGCAGCGTCCGCAAGATGCGGCGCATGTGCGGATTGTCGTCGCAGACGAGGAAGCGCAGCTTGTTGAAATCGATGCGGAACATGACGCCTGGGCCGGAGCGGTCAACTTTCGTTAACCATATCGCGGCGGGGGTTAAGGAAGGGTTGCTGCCGGCATTTCGCGGAGTACGTGACGAGGGAAGGGAGTAATATCGGAATTCTGCCATTTTTTATTGTAAAACGATAAAAATATTCAATTTGAATGGGAGCTAGTCCGATGAGCGTCGTCGCGTTTCCTTTTCCTGCGCCGGTCGAGCCGCGGTTGCGGCGCATCGGACGGATCGTGGCCGTCGGTGCGCTCCTGTGCGTCGCCGGCGCTGTGCTTGCGGTGCCGCTGCTCTGGTCGAGCGACGAGATGCTCCGGCACTGGATCGCGACCCAGTCCGCGCTGGGGGCGCGGCCCTTCACGCTCAACCTCGGTACGCGTCTCGCCGGTGCCTTGATCAGCCTGATCGGACTTGCGCCTGTCCTCTACGCCTTGTTGCAGCTCTCGATGCTGTTCTCCCGTTTTGCGCGCGGCGAGGTCTTCGTGACCGACAACGCCTGGCGCATCCGCTGGATGGGCCTCGCGCTGACCGCCAACGCGTTGATGTCGCCGCTGGTGCAGATGCTCACCACGATCAACCTGACGCGGGCCAACCAGCCGGGCCAGCTCGTGGTCATGTTCGGCATCGAGCAGTCGCATGTGCTGTCGGTGCTGAGCGGCCTCGCGCTCGTCGCCTTCGCAACCGTGATGGCCGATGCCGTTCGCATGTGGCACGAGAACAGCGAGATCATCTGACCATGCCGATCATCGTCAACCTCGACGTCATGCTCGCCAGGCGCAAGATCAGGTCGCGTGAGCTTGCCGCGCGCATCGAGCTCACGGAGGCGAACGTCTCCCTGCTGAAGTCGGGCAAGGTGCGCGGCATCCGCTTCGACACGCTCGAGCGGATCTGCGCCGTGCTCGACTGCCAGCCCGGCGATATCCTGGAATATGTCCCCGACAGCGCGGACGACGCGCTGGAGCCGCGCGGGGCCGGCCGGAAATCGGCCTAGCCAATCCTTCAAGTCCAGACTGGAGATGCCTGCGATGAACTGCCTGGCGCGCGCTCTTGCGAGCGCGGCCGCGCTCATGCTTGCCGGTTGCAGCTCGGTGCCGCTGACATCGATCCCGCCGCTTGCCCGCATCGATGCCAGGACGACGGATCTGTCGATGCTGCGCGTCGCCGTGCAATTGCCTGACGCGCTGCGGCCACGTTCGGGCGGCGTCAAGCTCGACGTTGTCACCAAAGTGGCCGGCGAGGCCGAGACCAGGAAGAGCTTCGCCATGATGGAGATGAGCGACCCGCGAGATCGCGCCAGCCTGCCTGCGCCGCCGCAGGGCTCCTCAACCTACGCCTATCGCTTGTCGCCGGGCGATGCTGCGCGCTTCGAGGCGCTGCGTGCGTCGATGGTCGAGCAGGGGAAGGAAGGCAAACGCGGGTCGATGGGGCTCGGCGTGGCAGCCAGGGAATTCTGTCGCGCCAACGCGGCGTCGCAGGCATCGCTGCCTGTCACGATCTATCTGATGACGTCGGAGACGAAGAGCTTCGTTCCCGTCGTCAGGGATTTCGATCTGCTCGGTGATCCCGCCATGGCGGGCGGCCTGGAATCGATTCAGCCTTGCGGCCAGTGATCCGCGCCGGCGCTCAGTAACCGAACTGCTCGCGCAGGATGCGCTCTTCCAGGCTATGGCCAGGGTCGAACAGCATGCGCATCGAGATGGTCTTGTCGGACAGCACCTCGACGCGGCGGACGTCGCGCACCTCGTCATGGTCGGCCACCGCCGCCACCGGCCGCTTGTCGCCCTCCAGCACCTCGATCACGACGTAAGCCGTATTGGGCAGGAGCGCGCCGCGCCAGCGGCGCGGGCGGAAGGCGCTGATCGGCGTCAGCGCCAGCAGCGCGGCGTTGATCGGCAGGATCGGTCCCTGCGCGGACAGATTGTAGGCGGTGGAGCCGGCGGGCGTCGCGACCATGATGCCGTCGGCAATCAGCTCAGCCATGCGCTCGCGCTCGTCGATCAGGATCCGCAGGCGCGCGGCCTGGTAGGTCTGCCGGAACAGGGCGACCTCGTTGATGGCGTGATGCAGGTGGACGCGGTCGTTGACGTCGGTGGCGCGCATCAGGAGCGGGTTGATCTCGGATTCCTGCGCCGCCTCGAGACGGGCGCGAAGGTCGACCGTCGAGTACTCGTTCATCAGGAAGCCGACGGTGCCGCGGTGCATGCCATAGATCGGCTTGCCCGAGTGCATGTTCTGGTGCAGCGTCTGGAGCATCAGTCCGTCGCCGCCGAGCGCGACCACGACATCGGCGTCCTTCGGGTCGCAATTGCCATAGTCCCGTGTGAGCTGGCCGAAGGCGGTTTGCGCCTCGCTGCTTGGGCTCGCGACAAAGGCGATCCGGTTGTATCGCGCTGGCTTGGTCATGGCTTCCGGGCAGGGCCGCTGGCTGGAGAAAGTTCCGCCGGGCTCGTCTATACGACCTGGGCCTGCATTGTCGAGAAGGACCGCTGTTCAAGGCAAACAGCGTCCATCCCGATTCAGGGCAAATCCGGGTCGATTTGTGCCCGCCCGGCTTCTTCAGGCGCCACCGGGCCGGCTATCCCCCAAACCGTCGCAATTTCTCGCTAGCTTTGCGATGCTCGCCGGCTCTCGCAGCCGGGCAAGGAGAACGATCATGGTCATGCGTTTGCCGGCGCTCCGCCGCGCGGCCCTGGTACTGGCGGTGTCGACTTTCGCGCTCGCCGAATTTGCCCGCGCGGACGATCCGCCGCAGCCGCGCGCCGAGACGACGGCCCCCGCGGGACAGAAGGGTGGGCGCGGCGGCAACGCGCCAGGCGCGTCACAGGGTTCATCGTCCGCCGCCGAGCCGCATCGTCTTCCGTCGGATTCGACCACGAAGCAGACGCTCGATCTGCCGGGCCGTGCTCTCGACTTCACCGCGACTGCCGGCTCGATCCGCGTGTTCGACGGCAAGGGTGAGCCGCTCGCCGACATCGCCTATACGTCCTATGAGCTCGATGGTGCCGACCGCGCGACGCGCCCCGTGACGTTCCTGTTCAACGGCGGTCCCGGCGCGTCCTCGGCATGGCTCCAGTTCGGCGCTGCGGGGCCGTGGCGGCTGCCGCTTGATGGCGAAGCCCTGTCGCCGTCCGCCTCACCCGATGTGAAGCCGAATGCGGAGACCTGGCTCGACTTCACCGATCTCGTCTTCATCGATCCCGTCAGCACCGGCTACAGTCGCTTCGTTGCCAGCGGCGAGGACGCGCGCAAGTCCTTCTACTCCGTCGACGGCGACGCCAATTCGATCGCGCTCGTGATCCGCCGCTGGCTGGAGAAGCACGACCGGCTGACCTCGCCGAAATATGTCGGCGGCGAAAGCTATGGCGGCATTCGCGGGCCGAAGGTCGTGCGCCAGTTGCAGCTCCAGCATGGCGTCGGCGTCAGGGGATTGATCCTGGTGTCGCCGCTCCTGGACTTCCGCGAGTTCACCGGCACGAGCCTCCTGCAATATGTCGCGACGCTGCCGAGCTATGTCGCGGTGGCGCGCGAAGCCAAGGGGCCGGTCAAGCGCGCCGATCTCGCCGACGTCGAGGCTTACGCGCGGGGCGAGTTCCTGGCCGACCTCGTCAAGGGCGAGGCGGACAAGGAGGCCACCAATCGCCTTGCCGACAAGGTCGCCGAGCTCACCGGGATCGATCAGGCCGTGAGCCGCCGGCTCGCCGGCCGTTTCGACGTCGGTGAATTCCGCCGCGAGTTCGACCGCAAGAACGGCAAGGTGACGGGGCGCTACGACGCCTCGGTGCGGGGCTATGATCCCTATCCGGATTCGAGCAGCTCCCGGTTCGGCGATCCCTCGGGCGATGCGCTCCAGGCGCCGCTGACGAGCGCGGCGGTCGATGTTCTCACGCGCAAGCTCAACTGGCGGCCGGATGGCTCCTATGAAGTCCTCAACGGCGCCGTCGAGGGCAATTGGGATTTCGGCCGCGGCATCAACCCGCCGCAGTCGGTGTCGGAGCTGCGCCAGATCCTGGCCACCGACGGAAAGCTGAACGTGCTGGTCGCGCACGGCCTGTTCGATCTCGCCACGCCCTATTTCGGATCGAAGCGGGTGCTCGACCAGCTCCCGGCGTTCGCCACGCAGCGGGTCAAGTTCGTCGTCTATCCCGGCGGCCACATGTTCTATTCGCGCGACGGCTCGCGGCAGGCGTTTCGGAGCGAGGTCGAGGCTCTTATCCGAGAGTAGGCCGCCGCTTGCGCGGTGGATATCTCCGCGCGATCTCGCGCGCCACGACACGCTCCGGCTTGATATTGGCGCCGGCGATCCAGATGTCGCTGACCTTGCCGCGCGCGTCACGGGCGCGGCGCACCGGCTCGCCGTGGCTGGAATAGCCGGCAGCCCAGGCGAGCTTGCCGGTGTCGCGGCCGGTGACCTCGATCTCGGCGGCATCCATGAACGGATTGATGAACTGCGGATTGGCGACCAGCACGCGGTTGCCCGCAGGGACGAGATCGGTTGCGCCCCAGATCGTCCACCAGCGGCCAGTCCAGTCGCGCACGCGGCGGTCGGGTGCGCCGCGAGTCCTGAACACGCGCAGGATCTGCATCGCGCCGTCCATCCAGAAGGGCGCCGCGCCGTCGATCGAGTTGCTGAGGATGCTGATCGCGAGCTCGCAAGCGGGGATGGAGCAGGTCCGGGAGATGTAACCCTGAAAATGGCCGCCATGGCCGAACCAGTCCCAGCCGTCGGTTTTGCCGGCGTTGATGCCAAGGCCGTAATAGGCCTCGAAACTCTGCGGGATGCGCCAATGATGCCGGGTCATTTCGCGGCGGCTTGCGACTGAGAGCACGCTCTTCCTGGCGTTGGGCGCAAGCTGCGCGAAGAAGCGGGCCGTATCGCCGGCGGTGGCGGCGAAACCCGTGGCAGACGCCATCGCGTGCGTCGGATTGTCGCCGGGGATCACGCAACGCTCGCCCAAGGGCACTTTTCGCGTGTGGCCGCGCGCGAACGATGCGCCCTTCGGAAGCGGCGCATCCGGCTCAGTCTCGCGCAGGCCTGCGGGCTCGATGATCTCGCGCTTGATCCAGGCGGAGTAGGGCTCCTTCGACACGGCTTCGATGACGAGGCCGAGCAGGCCAAAGCCGTGGTTGGAGTATTTGAAGCGCGTCCCCGGCTCGATCGCGGTCGGCAGCTTCAATTCCGCGAACAACTCCCTGGCGTTGAGATAGGGGCGGTTGTCGATGAACTGCCCGGAATCGGCGCCATCGCGCGTCAGCCCCGCGCTGTGCGAGAGCACCTGCGCAATCGTCGTCTCGGCGACGCGCGGATGCAGGCCGCCGACATGTTGGCCGACCGTGTCGTCGAGCCGCAGCTTGCGCTGGTCGCGCAGCTTCATGATGCCGGCGGAGGTGAAGCTCTTCGAATGCGAGGCGATGCGGCAGCGGTGGCGCGGGGTGAGTTTCTCGCCAGTGTCGAGATTGGCAACACCAAAGGCGTGCTCGGCGACGATCTCGCCGCGATAGGCGAATGCGACGATGACGCCGGGCTGCTGGATTGTCGTCAGTTGGTATTCGATCCAGGAGCCGATGTAGTCGATCGCGGATCGCAGCCACGTATCCATTGCGCACCAATTTGCGAGGGGAGCACTTGATGCGAGAGGCTAACCGAGAAAGCGGAACGGGCACAACCCCGAGGTTGTGCCCGTTCGTTTCGTTCGAGGATGCGGTGTCTCAGTAGACGAGCGTCGCGCCGGTCGGCTTGTCGAGCGCCGCGGCGAGCGAGCGATACTCGGAGCTGTCGGTGCCGGCGAGCGAGGCGATCTTGTTCAGGTGGTACTGCGCCTGTTCGCGGTTGCCCTGCTCGAGCTGCCAGAGGCCGTAATACTGCCAGGTGCGGACGTGGTTCGGATCGTCCTTCAGCGCGATCTCGTAATAGACCTTGGACGACTGATAGTCGCCGAGCTTGCGATAGGAGTAGCCGATCAGATTGGCGACGTCGGCGACGTCGTCGCGCTCGAGCGACTTCAGCTGGCCGATCGCGCTCGTGTAGTCGTGACCGTCGTAGATCGTGGTGTAGGCGGTGCGATAGGCCGCGAGGAATTTGGGATCGCTGATGGAGGAGCTCTTCTTCTTCCCCTTCTTGGCCGAGCTGTCCGACTTCGGCGGCGGCGAGGGCTCGTCGCTGCCCGCGGCGTAGGCGCTGGTCAGCATCGGTCCGGCGGCCAACGCCATCGAGACAAGCCCCGGTACCAGAAGCATGGAAAGTTTGCGCATCTATCTTCTCCCGTATGGAACGTGGCGATCCTACACGATTGCCCAAAGACCGGAACACCCATCGGGCAAAAACATTCCCGCTTCGCACGATCTATTCGCCCCTCCGCAGATGACAAACTTGTCATCGAGATGAACAGAAGCCTGCAAGGGACTTCAGACTGGGTTCAGCGCGCGCCGCCTAGGCTCCCACCCACGATCGAAGAGTAGGCGAGAGGGCGCCGCCTCAAGATCCTTCCAAGAGGAGACCACCCATGTTGAAGACCATTTCCGCAGCCTTGCTCGCCGCTTCCGTAATCGCAGCCCCGGCCTTCGCCGCTGAAGCCGGCAAGACCACCACGACCGCGCCGGTGATCAAGGCGGACCAGAGCCAGACCAAGGCGTCGACGACCGCCGCGAAACCCGAGGCCGGCGTCAAGGCCGACACGAAGGCCGCCGACGTCAGGGCGGACGCCAAGGTGGATACCAAGTCGAAGGCGATGAACGCCAATGCCGCGGTCACGCCCGACGAGCACAAGGCCGTGCGCACGCATCGCCACCACAACAAGCATCTGTCGGCCAAGAAGTCGCTGAAGGCGCAGCCTGACGTGACCAAGCCGGCGGCCATCGACAAGCGCAGCTAACGACTGATCCGGCGCGGCGGCATCCCTGGCATTGCCCGCCGCCGCGTGCGGAATTCAGGCCCGGCCCGTCGTCTCGGCGTCAGCGCGAAAGCGCGGGCGCCGGCGGCGGGCCGGTGCGTTATTTGCGCAGCCTGCGAGCAGGAGCGAATTCCCTTCGTGCAACCTTGGAGCTAGAACATCCTCCGAGTCTGATCGAGCGGAGAGCGTGGCCTGTGGGGCGATTGGCGAAGCGTGCGGTGATCTTGGCGTTGGTTCTGGTCTTGCCGCTGGCGCTCGCGGCATGTTTCGGCAGCGACGGTGATCGTCCATCCCTGATGGGGGGGACCCAGGCGGGAGGGCCGCAACCGTTCCCCGACAATTTTCGCAGTGACACGCTGGCCTTGATGCGCGCTTACCTCAACAATCCCGTCGGCGTGCGCGAGGCCACCATGGCCGATCCGGTGCTGCGCGAGATCGGCGGACGGCAGTTCTACGTCGCCTGCCTGCACTTCACGCCACGCGAGACCGACGGCAGCTACAAGGGCATGCGCGAACGGGCCGCCGTCTTCGTCAACGGGCGGGGCGACCGCATCGTCGATCGCGCCGGCGAGCTCTGCGCCGGTGCGGTTTACGCACCCTTTCCGGAACTGGAAAAGATGGCGCGGTAGCGCAAAGCCGGCCTTCATCGGCAGGTGCTAGGACAGGGGCCGCCGGAGCCGCTGGATCACAATTTGGCGAGCTTTGAACGGGGCTGGTTTGCCTTGCGACAGATCGTTACAGCCCGCCTTGCGCAGACGGCGAAAACAGTCGGTGCAAGCAGGTGTGACGGAACTAAATCGCGTTGTTGCCACCCCGTCACAGTTACAAACGATCAACGTTCCGGCATCGCCGCGAAGCAACCTAATTCACGCCACGTTGTTTCCTGAGTGTCGAATTTGAAAGAACGGGGATGATCATGAAGACGATCTTGCTGGGCGCCGTTGCTCTGCTGGCGCTGGCTGCACCGGCCGCCGCGGCCGACATGCAGCCGCGCACCTATACCAAGGCGCCCGCCTATACGCCGCCGCAGGTGATCTACAACTGGACCGGTTTCTACATCGGCGGCCATGTCGGCGGCGCGTTCGCGGGTGACAGCAGCTTCCAGTCGAGCGACGCCCGTTTCCTGGGCGGCGTGCAGGGCGGCTTCGACTACCAGTTCGCGCCCAATTGGGTGGTGGGTATCGAGGCCCAATATTCTTGGCTGCCGACCAACAACAACGGTGTCGCGTTCCCGCTGGGGACGCAGGTGACGTCCAACACCGACCAGCTCGGGTCGGTGACCGGCCGCATCGGCTACACCTGGGGACCGGCGCTGGTCTATGCCAAGGGCGGTTACGCTTGGCGTAATGGCGGCCTCGGCGTCAACGTCGCCGGCGTGGCGCAGCCCTTCACCGCCACTGGCAACAACAAGGACGGCTATACTGTCGGTGCCGGCCTCGAATACATGTTCGCACCGAGCTGGTCGGCCAAGGCCGAGTACCAGTATTACAACTTTGGCAGCACGACCTTCACCTCCGGTCCGGCCGACGTCGTCGGCGTCCGGGGTCGGGAGGACGAGCATACCGTCAAGGTCGGTGTGAACTACCGCTTCGGCTGGGGCGGACCGGCGGCCTCGCGCTACTGACGCCCAACAGCGACCACGACCTGACAAGGGCCGGCTCACGCCGGCCTTTCGTTTGCCAGGCCCTTGTTTGCCTGCCTGTTGTTTGCTTTGCGTGAACCATCTGGCGCGTCATTTGCAAGCAAACGGTCTGGCGCGCGCGTTCTCACGCGCGTCATGGGACTGGCGTAAAGCAAAAATAATTTTTGCCGCCTACGGAACTCGCGCTCCGGAAGGCGTTATATGAGAATTACCGGGCTGGTGGGACGACGGACATGCGTATCTTTGTGTCGGCAGTAGTGCTCTCGTGCTTCTCCCTGCCGTGCGCCGCACAGACAATCCTCAAATCCGAGCCTCTGATGCTGGCACCCTATGAGGTGGCCTTCGTCAGGGACGCTTCCTGCCCATCCGGCAAGGTGCTGAAGGTAACGGGCGCGATCCGCGGGCTGCACCGCCGCAAGGCCTGCGTGGTGCTGGCGGGCGAGCAGGCCTCGCTGGCGACCGCGACCCCCTGAGAGATCCCTTCCTGAGATACGTTGGGCTTGCGGCCGAACCTCAGGAATTCAGCTCAAGCTCCATCCTCGACTGCTGTTCGGCCTCGGCCTTGTTTCTGGCTGGGTCCTCGCCCTGGGCGGCCCGGCAGGGCTTGATCTCGTAATCATTGTCCAGGACCCGGCGCGGCCCGTGGCGCTGATCGTCGGTGCTGACATCCACGACGAGGCCGCTTTGCTGCGCGAGCTGCCAGACGTCGGCTTCGCTGGGATAGGCCTTGCTGATTTGGGCGTCGTTGCAGAACAGGGCGTAGGGCATTCTTCCCGCTCCCGGAAAGCGCGTTAACGGCTTCACCGGGCAAGCGGTTCCGGGGCGATCACGGGGGCGTGATCGGGGCCGCGGGCCCTGAGTCTTTAACGAGTCCTGAATCCCAAAAAAAAGAATCCCTGGGACTCATTTGCCGGAATCAGCGGATGTTTTCGGCCATGACGACCGACCTCAAGACCTGCTGCGGGCACATGCTGCTGCCACTGACGCTGGGATTGCTCAGCGCCTGTGCGGCCAATCTCTGGTTGGTTTGGTCCTGGCTGTAGGTGTCTGATCGACCGCCGGCCTTAGTTTTCGCCTGGCGGACGGAGGGAGGGGTCACGAATGGCCGCGCGGAGCCTGGTCAGGGTCGCCGCGCAATACTCCTCCCGCTCACGCTCGAATCGCTCCTGATGCTTGCGGAAATTGGCGATGCGGGCCTGCATCTCGGAGCGGAAATCGCCGCTTGTCCGTGCTGGCGGGATCATGACGGGCGGGGCGTGCGGGACTGGCGGCGGCTTGATCTCGACCGCCAATGTCTCGACCGCCACGGTCTCGACGGTGACGGTCCCCACCGGCACGTCCGGTGCAGCCGTCGGTCTCTCCGGCGGATGGAAGTCGGCCTTCTTGCCGGTTACCGATTGGACGAAGGCCATTGTCTGCGCGATCAGTGCGTCGCGCTCGCTGATCCACTTCATGGTCCACCTCTGTTGGAGCTATTCCAGCAAAGCTGGCCGGCCGAATCAAGGAGGTGTCCGGCTGGGGATTGCATATTTTTCCCGCTCGCTCGACAGTGGGGAATGGACGTCAAATCAGATCAGTCGGACGAAGCGCAGGGCCTGAGGCTCGTCCGTGCGTTCTTGGCGCTGCCGCCCGACAAGCGGGCGGAGGTGATCGCGTTCGTGGAGGAGTTGGCGCGAGCCCAGGGCCGGCCCGAGGCGGGCACGGAGGCATCGCCGACGTGAGCGCTATCGCTCGCGCGGGTTGATGTTGGGTTCGAACGGCGCCCCGACCACCCGGACCGGTGTCGGAGCCGTAACGTCGATCGCCGCGCGTTCGGCGACCTGCGTTGCCGGAGCCGGCCCTGGTGCCAGCTCGAACAGCGCAACGGTGCCGGCCAGGGCGACACAGCACAGCGTCACCGTCGCCAGCAGAAACATGTTTCGGTTTTCTTCCTTGATCCGCATGGGCCGACAACGGCTGACGCCGGCGACCGGTTCCGGTCGATCCTGTCCGGATCGCGCCCCCAAAATGGGCGGAAGCTTACGTGAAGCTTACGTCGCCACCCCGAATAGTTATTTTTCCGTAAGACTACTCGGGGATTTGGCATCAAATTTTAACGTCCGCCGGTTCCAATGCCCGTTGCTGGGATTATGCGTCGGCAGAAGCATCGGGGCGGCTGTAATGAGCTTTTTGAACAATCTGAAAATCGTGTGGAAGGTCGCACTGATCGTGGCGGTGATGGGATGCGCGATGCTCGCCGTCGCCGGCTTCGCCGCGCGTGAACTTTCGGCGACCGTCGACGGATTTGCCGAACTCTCCGCCTCGCAATCCTCCGCGCTCAACCTGACGCGCGCCCAGCGCCGCGCCGAGACCTATCATGCCGCGCTCTATGCGGTCTTCACCGAGGCGACGGAGGCGGGCAACGCTGGCCGTCTCAAGATTGCGAACCAGAACCGCAACGAAATCGGCCAGTACCTCGATGCAGCCGTGCAGGACGACCCGTCGCGCGCCAGCCAGGTCAAGAGCATCGGGGACCAGCTGAAGGCCGCGTTCGCCAGCTGCGATCCGGTACTTCAGGCCGGCGCGCAGGCAAGCAGCGTGGAGGAGAATGCCAAGGCCGCCGAACGTGCGCACAAGGAGTGCGATCCGGTGCTGGACGCGGCCCTCGCACGCATCGTCCAGTTCGTGACCGAGTCCGCACAGGCGGTCAGCAACCGCAAGGAAGCCATCAACCGCGACGCCAGATCCGCGACCTGGACCGTGATCGGCGTCAGCGCCGGCGGCCTGATCGTCGGCATCGCGATCGCGCTGTTCATCGGCCTCAATGCGATGTCCCGGCCGATCGCCCGGCTCAAGCTCGCCATGGAGGGTCTCGCCCGCAACGATCTCAAGACCGAGGTGCCCGAGAAAGACCGGAGCGACGAGATCGGCGACATGGCCAGGACCGTCGAAGTCTTCAAGACCAACGCGCTCGAGGTCGAACGTCTCAAGGCTGGGCAGCTCGAGATCGAGAAGCAGGCTGCGGAGCAGCGCCGTCGTGACATGGTCAACCTGGCCGACGGCTTCGAACGTGCAGTCGGCGAGATCATCGAAACCGTCGGGTCCGCTTCCACCGAGCTCGAAGCGTCGTCCTCGACGCTGGCCACCACCGCGCACCGCGCGCAGGAGCTGACCTCGGTGGTCGCGGTCGCTTCGGGTGAAGCCACCGGCAACGTGCAGTCGGTCGCGACCGCCACGGAGGAGCTGTCGTCCTCGGTCAACGAGATCAGCCGGCAGGTGCAGGAATCCGCGCGGATGGCGGGCGAGGCCGTCACCCAGGCGCGCACCACGACCGAGCGGGTCAGCGAGCTCTCGATCGCGGCGACGCGGATCGGCGATGTCGTCGAGCTGATCAACACCATTGCCGGCCAGACCAACCTGCTGGCGCTGAACGCCACGATCGAGGCGGCACGTGCCGGCGAGGCCGGCCGCGGCTTCGCGGTCGTCGCCTCCGAGGTGAAGACGCTCGCCGAGCAGACCGCGAAGGCGACCGGCGAGATCAGCCAGCAGATTTCCGGCATCCAGACCGCGACCCAGGAATCCGTCAACGCGATCCGCGACATCTCCGCGACGATCGAGCGGCTATCGGAGGTGTCGTCCACCATTGCCGCGGCCGTCGAGGAGCAGGGCGCCGCCACCCAGGAGATCTCGCGCAACGTGCAGCAGGCCGCTCACGGCACCCAGCAGGTCTCCACCAACATCACCGACGTGCAGCGTGGCGCCGCCGAGACCGGCTCGGCGTCCTCGCAGGTGCTTTCGACCGCCAAGATGCTGGCGACCGACAGCAACCGGCTGAAGGACGAAGTCGGAAAATTCTTGCGGACCGTGCGCGCGGCGTAAGTGTGCGCGGCGGCACTCGTCCGCCGCGCTCACCGCGCCTAATGCGGAAGCAAGAGGCCGAGCGCGAACACCAAGAGCATGGCCGTCATGACGACGGCCGTCACGGCGCCGGCAACGATTTTGGCCTTCTCTTTGCTGGTGGTCGGGCGCATCGGATGCGCAGGCTACCTGATGTTGAACTCTGATCCAATCCGTGGTCAGTAGCCGCGCAGCGCGATGCGCGCGGCCGACTCCATTCCCGAAGGTCGCCCCATGAACGAGGACGTCAGCGACGGCTGGACCGCGTCCGCGGCCGCCTGGATCGTCGAGCAGGGAGAAGACGGCGACTATGGCCGCCGCTTCGTCCTGGACGCGCCGATGCGGGCGCGGATCGAAGGGCGCGGCTTTCGCGATGCGCTCGACGTCGGCTGCGGGGAGGGGCGCTTCTGCCGCATCATGCAGCGCGTCGGCATCCGCACCACCGGCCTCGATCCGACCGAAGCGTTGCTTGCGCGCGCCAGGGAGCTGGACCCGACCGGCAACTATCGGCTCGGCCGCGCCGAGACGATGGAGCTGAGTGCGGAATTCGACCTGGTTGTCAGCTATCTCAGCCTGATCGACATGCCCGACCTCGGCGCGGCCATCGCGAAGATGGTGGCGGCGCTGCGGCCGCGCGGCACGCTGCTGATCGCCAACCTGACCAGCTTCAACACCGCGGGCCAGCCCGACGGCTGGACGCGGGACAGCGAGGGTATCCCGCGCTTTTCGATCGACCACTACATGGAGGAGCGGCCGATCTGGGTGAGCTGGCGTGGCATCCGGATCCAGAACTGGCATCGTCCGCTCAGCACCTACATGACGCTGCTGCTCGATCACGGCCTTCAGCTGCGTCTGTTCGTCGAGCCGGAGCCCGCAGGCGGCGATCCCGAGAGGAATGCCGTTCATCGCCGCGTGCCCTATTTCCACATCATGGAGTGGCGGAAGCCGGCGTGAGGGAAGCGGCTGGCGATTTCGGAGGCGACGCGTTGGCTGTATAGTGTGCTTGCGACGGAATCTTGACGCGAGTCCCGCCCGATGATCACCAATCGTCCACCCGTGCTCGCCCATGAGCGCTTCGTTGCGGACTGCGAGAACTTTGCCGGCCTCGATCTCGCCGCGCGGTTCGAGCGGATTGAGCGGACCAATCTGTGGGGCGCGGCCACATCCGTCTCGGGCCTCGGCTCGGAGGACCCGGCGACCGCCGCGATCCGGGAGGAGCTTCCTCCGCTGCTGCAACGGCTCGGCGCGCGCTCGCTGCTCGATGCGCCCTGCGGCGATGCCGGCTGGATCGGCCGCATCAAGCTCGACGTCGACTACACCGGCATCGACATCGTGCCGTCGCTGATCGAGACCAATCGCCGGCGCGTGGCCGGCGGCGAGTTGTCCGGCCGGTTTCTCGTTGCCGACGTCACGCGCGATGCGCTGCCGCGCGCAGATGTCATCCTGTGCCGGGACTGCCTGGTTCATTTGAGCTTCGACAACATCGCCCGCGCCGTTGCCCGCTTTGCCGAGAGCGGCGCGGGCTTCCTGGTGGTCACGACGTTTCCCGAATGGGATGCAAATCGCGATTGCGCGGATGGCGATTGGCGCGCGCTGAACATGGAGAAGGCACCATTCAACTGGCCGTCGCCGCGCGCGCTGATCAACGAGCGTTGCGAGGAGGGCGGTGGCGGCTGGCGCGACAAGAGCCTCGGGCTTTGGCGGCTGGATGAACTGCCCGATCGTATCCGCGTGGCCACGGCGATGTGACGGACGCGGGCGGAACGTCCATTGCGTCCGCGATCGCACTGGCGGTACACTTCAGGTTGTGTGACGCGATCTTTGGGTCGCGTGTCGACGATGCCGGAGAACGCCATGAGGCCGAGTTTTGTCGTAGCGGCTCTGTTGATCTGGTGCTCCGCGCCGGCACTGGCGCAGCAGGACGGCGCCGCACTCTACGCAGCGCACTGCGCGCAATGTCACGATGCCGGCGATGCCCAGAACCGCGCGCCCGCGCGCGGCGCCATGCAGGCGATGTCGTTCGATCACGTGCTGGGGACGCTGACCTCCGGCAGCATGGCCGCGATGGCAAAGGAGCGCAGCGACGACGAGCGTCGCGCGATTGCTGCTTTCGTCACCGGCAAGGCCGCAATCAACAGCGCATCCGACGGGCAGGGCCGCTGCACGCAGCAGATCAGCGGCTTTCCGCAACCGCTCGACGGTCCACGCTGGAACGGATGGGGCGTCGACCTCAACAACAGCCGCTTCCAGCCGGCCGACATGGCGGGGCTGACCGCGGCGCAGGTACCGCGCCTGCGGCTGAAATGGGCCTACGCGTTTCCCGGCGCCTCGGTGTCCTTTGCGCCGCCGACGATCATGGGCGGCCTGCTGTTCATCGGCGGCACCGACCGCAAGGTACATGCGCTCGACGCGCGAACCGGCTGCACGCTGTGGACGTTCGCGATCGATGCGGCGGTGCGCGCCGCGATCACGGTCGCGCCGCTTCCCGGCTCCGATCAGTTCGCGATCTTCTTCGGCGATTTGCGCGCCAACGCCTATGCCGTGAACGCGCTGACGGGGGCGTTGATCTGGAAGACGAAGGTCGAGGAGCATCCGGCCGCGCGCATCACCGGCGCGCCGGTGCTGCATTCCGGCGTGCTCTACGTGCCGGTGTCCTCGCTCGAGGAAGCCGCCGGCTCGCAAGCCTCTTACGAATGCTGCACCTTCCGCGGCAGCGTAGTGGCGCTGGACGCCGCGACCGGCAAGCCGGTCTGGCAAGCCTATACGATCCCGGAAGTGCCGCATCCGACCGACAAGAACGCGAGGGGCGTGCAGCTCTTCGGCCCCTCCGGTGCCGCGATCTGGTCGGCGCCGACGATCGATGTGAAGCGCGGCGCGATCTATGTCGCGACCAGCAATTCCTATTCGAATCCGCCATCGGCGACGAGTGACGCGATTCTCGCCTTCGAACTTGCGACGGGAAAGCTGCTCTGGAGCCGGCAGGCCACGCCGAAGGACGCTTATGTCGTGGCATGCTACGGCGTGGACAAGACCAATTGTCCCGAGGATCACGGACCCGACCACGATTTCGGCCAGTCGCCGATCCTGGTAACCCTGCGCGACGGCAGGCGCGTTCTTGCCATCGCACAGAAATCCGGCGTCGTGCACGCGCTCGATCCCGACGATGGTGGCAAGATCCTGTGGCAGACGCGGATCGGGAAGGGCGGTGCGCTTGGCGGCAGCGAATGGGGCTCGGCGGCCGATCAGGACCGCATCTATGTCGCGAACTCCGACGTGCGTTTCCTGGGTGACGGCACCAGACGTCTCGACTCCACGCAAGGCGGCGGCCTGTTCGGGCTCGATCTCGCCAGCGGGACAGTCGTGATGGAGGTGCCTCCGGTCGCCTGTGGCGATCGTCTCCAATGCAGCCCCGCGCTTTCGGCGGCGGTGAGCCTGATCCCCGGCGTCGTGTTCTCCGGCGGCGTCAGCGGCTTCCTGCGGGCCTATGCCAGCGACAGCAAGCTGCTCTGGGAGTTCGACACCGCGCAGGACTACAAGGCCGTCAACGGCGTCCCGGCCCATGGCGGCGCGATCGACGGTCCCGGACCGGTCATCGCCGGCGGTATGCTCTACACCAATTCCGGCTACGGCCAATGGAGCGGCGTCGCCGGCAACGTGCTGCTGGCGTTCGAAGTGGGGACGGAGTGACCGCGAGGCAGGGAGGCGCGATGATCGATGCCCGATGCAGTTGTGGCGCCGTTGCATTGTCGCTCGCGGGGCCATCCCGCGCGGTCGTTGCTTGTCACTGCATGGACTGCCAGCGCCGAACCGGTGCGCCCTTCGGCGTCGGCGCGTTCTACGCGGCTGAGGCCGTCACGATCTCGGGGACCCCAGGCGAATACGTTCGCAAGGCCGCGAGCGGCGGCAACGTCCGCAGCTATTTTTGCACCCATTGCGGTTCGACGGTCTACTGGAAGGCGGACAATCTGCCAGGGATGATCGGCGTCGCCGTCGGCGCGATGGCGGACCCGAATTTCCCGGCTCCGCTAAGATCGGTTTTCGAGCAGTCGAAACATGGCTGGGTCGAAATCAACGGTGCGGAGCACTTTCAGCAAAGCAGTGCGCCGAAGAATGCAAGCTGAGGTTTCCGCCTCAAGCGCGGGCGCCGGCTGAGGGGATTGAACCCCCGACCTTCAAGGCGATCTACGAAGCTCGACCGCTGACCTCGGCAAGCTGAGGTCGGAAGAGCATCAACCAGCTCGTCGACGGCCGCTGGAATAGCCGGCAATAGGAGACTCTCCAAAATGCTAGGCTTGCCACATAAGTCACCTTGCCGCGCGGTGAAAAACCGCGCGACGATGAGTAGCATTGCTTTTTTGATCGCCCAGTTCGTTCTTCTTGGAGAGCAGATCCTGTCGATCGTGGGTGCGCTCTCGCGAGAGGCCAGCACATGATTGAGCTTTGGAACAAGTGGTACGGGACCTTGGCCTCTGTCGAGGCGCTGGCAGCCGTCGTCGTTATTGCCGTGGTGACCGCTGGCATTCTTACGCTAATTGAGAGTCAGCGGCATAGGACAAAACATTGATGGGGAGACGTCGGAAAACGGTCAGCTAGACCAGAGCGTTCAGCAGGTGAGGGGCGTTCAAAAATGCTCCTATTCAGGAGGATCAAATGATCCTTTCTCGTGCAAGTTGGACAAACAGGAATGCTCCTTCGCGGGAAGCATTTTGCATATGCGCGGTGTTGAGCATACTGGTCGCAGCTCCTGCATTCTTGATGATACTCCTGCTGGATTCCCAGCTCGTCTTACCAGCGCTCAGCATTCTATTTTTCTCAGACGCGATGATCACTGCGCTCTTGGCTTGGGCAAAGTCGGGAAATGCGACATTAGAAAATGTAACGCTATGGGATGTCGCCGGGGCGCTGACCATGATGGGTTGTGCCGCGGCGATTCTTGGCGAACCAGATCAAGTCGCACTGCTTTTCGAGCAACCGGTCAGACTACATTCGGACGCGGCTCTAGGCGATAGCGCTAGCCCCTGATAACCGGTGGCGTTGGACCCCCGTTTCTTGGTGGCAGGTATCGGTCAACCGATCCGATAGACGTATGCGATCTCGCTTGCAGCTGCCCATTCCCCTGCGGCGGGGACATGACCCGTGCCTGATTATTTCGATACAGATGTCCTTAGCGTATTCTTGCAGATCGTTCTGATCGACCTGGTGCTCGCTGGCGATAACGCCATCGTCATCGGTCTTGCTTCAGCCGGACTTCCTGAGGCGCAACGAGGCAAGGCGATTTTCATCGGTATTATTGCCGCGACGATACTGCGCGTCTTACTCGCCGGGTTGGCGACGCAAATCCTCCAGATCGTCGGCCTCTTGCTCGCTGGCGGGATCCTGTTGTTGTGGGTATGCTGGAAAATGTGGCGAGAGTTGCGCACATCCTCCACAGGGCCAACGGGTGCGATGGACGCCGCCGGAGCAATTGCAGGCAGCAAAGCTCGCAAAACACTCGCTCAAGCGAGTTGGCAGATTGTCGTGGCCGACGTTTCCATGTCTCTCGACAACGTTCTGGCCGTGGCAGGGGCAGCACGCGAGCATCCGATGATCTTGATTTTCGGCCTGGGGCTTTCCATCGCGATGATGGGCGTGGCCGCTTCTTTCATTGCGCGCCTTCTGCAAACTTATCGATGGATTGCTTACGTCGGTCTAGCCGTCATCCTTTATGTGGCGGGTGACATGGTCTTTCGCGGGACGTTGGATGTCATCAACGTTGCGTCGATATGAGATGCTGTTTCACCCTAGGTATCCTAAGTCGTCAGGCAGAATTCGAACGCGGTACGCATAGGCTGCAAATGAGGTGTGAAAGCCCGCAGAAGAAAGGGCCGCCTTTGTGGGGCCGCCCTGTCCAAAGTCTATCGACGCCGGTCAAAAAAATTAGGTTAGAGCAAAGCCAGCCCCGGGAAATGAAAACAACTAAGGATACAAGCGCCGCGCCCGGTTGAGGGACATCGAAATAAAACAAGCTAAGCGCTGGTGCCGGCTGAGGGGATTGAACCCCCGACCTTCGGTTTACAAAACTGGTCCGACAGTTTTCGCGGGCTTGCCTGTTGTTTCTAGAGATAAACAAAATCCCTTGTAAATAGGCCGTATCCCCTTATCTTGCTTTCACCGTGTTGCCGCGGGATGGCCCTGGTTTTCCGTTCTGGTGGCTTCTCAGAGGCTACTTTTGAGGGAAAGACCGAATGCCGATGGTTCGATTGGGCGCGTCATCACTAAGGATCAAGCCGGAGTTTCCACCGACCAATCGAGGCGCCAACCGGTACGTCATTTACTGGGACACAGAGCTTAAGGGCTTTGGCCTGAAGATCACCGAGAATGGGCACAGGGCGTGGATTGTTGAGTATCGGCCTGGCGCGGGAGGTAGGGGCGTTTCTAAGAAAAGAATAGTACTGGGCTCGGCCTCCACATTAACCGCCGAGAAGGCGCGCAGGGCCGCTAAGGATGCGCTGGCAAACGCCAGAGTCGGCGATGACCCTGCGACAGCGCGAGCCGACGGGCGTGCAGCGATAAGCGTATCAGACTTGGCCGATGCATTCATTACTGACCACGTGGAACCAAAGCGGAAGGATCGAACGGCGTCGACATATCGCCGGTTGATCGATGATTTTATCAAACCGAAGCTGGGAACCGCGCGTGCTGTTGACCTTACCCGCGCTGAGGTCGCCAAGCTCCACCTATCACTGCGTAAGACAGCGGTCACGGCTAATCGTGCCATTGCCGTGCTGAGCGCTATTTATTCGTTTGGCGACGCGCGCGGACTTGTGCCGGAAGGGACGAACCCGACCAGGAAAATTGAAAAGTACAAAGAACAGAGCCGCGAACGCTTCCTGTCGGTCGAAGAATTCCAGCGGCTCGGGGCCGCATTGCGGGACGCCGAGACCCGCGGCATTCGATGGGAGCCGGACCCTGTCAAGAAAGCTAAGCATGCTCCTAAACCTGAAAACCGCGCCGTCGTGGTCGACCAGCACGCCGTTGCTGCCATTCGTCTATTGTTACTGACCGGTGCGCGCCTGCGGGAAATCTTGCACCTCCGGTGGCTGGATTGGGACAAGCAGCGCGGTTTACTCAATCTGCCCGACTCCAAGACTGGCAAAAAGTCCCTCGTTTTAAATGATGCTGCCACGGCTGTGTTGAAGAACCTGCCGAAGCTGGGGCGCTATGTCATTGCGGGCGAAAGCGCCGGCCAAAAGGACGAGCGGCCGCGCGCAGATCTGAATAGGCCTTGGCGCGCAATTCGCCGTCGCGCTGGACTTGAGGATGTCCGCCTGCACGACCTGCGGCACTCCTACGCTGCAGTCGGTGCGGGTCAGGGATTGGGTTTGGTGCAGATCGGCGGCCTGCTGGGGCATTCCCAGCCGAAGACCACAGCCCGATATGCCCACCTTGCCAACGCACCACTGCGCGCGGCAACCAATATAATCGGCGACACGATCGCCAGTGCGCTTGGGGGTAAGTAATGGCGGCCCTTCCGAAGTCGTTTGATCTGGAAGCGATGAGACTCCGTGTGCGCCTTCATCAGGGAGAACGGGATTCGGTGAAGCAGCGCTGCGCAGAAATCCTAGCTGGGAGCAAAACCCGCCCCGAGATTCAGAAGCTCGCCGACGAACTTGCCAAGGCTTGCCGCGGCAGACCGAGAACTGGCGCGAAATACTTGTGGTTTGAAATCGGCGAACGGGACGGGATTCTTCGCGTCGAGGGCCATAAGTATGAGGTTCGGCTCAGGCTACTGGGTGAGGAGTTCGACCTGCGCGACGAATCGAAGATCAAGACCGCCTTGGCTCTCTATAAGAAGGCCATGGACGAATACGACGCGATCGCGCGCAAGGGCTAGTTTCTTATTTTAAGCAACCATCTTTCCTATTATAGGCAACTAAGATCATAGGCCGATACGGCGCATACTCCTTCCAACGTCGCGACTCTCGCGGCAAATGTGGAGGAAATGATGCACAATCTTCGGGTCGCGGAGGCGGCCGAACTCCTTAGACTTTCGAAGTCGACACTCGATAAGCTCCGCTGTCATGGCGGGGGGCCGACCTATTTCAAACTAGGGCGAGCGATTGTCTATGCGCGGGCCGACCTAGACAAATGGATGCTGTCTCGGCGACGGAATTCTACCGCTGTTGCAGCCAATAACAACGCGTGCAAGACGGTGGCTGCGTGAGGAGCCCTCAGGAGAACCACGCCATCATCGCCGCGGTCACGCCGGAGCTTTTTCAAACAGGTATGAAAAAGGGTCGGGGCATGGCTCGGACCTCGCTCGACCTCATCGATGCGATGCGCGACATCGCAGAGGAGGTTCGGCCCGTCACAGGTCGCGGTATCGGCTACAAGCGGTTTACCCGCCGCCTTATTACGTCAATGTCCACCAACAATATGCAGAAGGTATATCGCCTTCTGCGTGTCGCTCGGGAACAAGGCACGATTCCTTGGGACTGGATTGTCGACGAGACCCGCGAGCTTGAGCGTGTATCAGCATGGAGCGACCCTGCCGAGTACGCTCGCTCTGTCGCTTGCTCCTACCGGCGTGACGTCTGGGACCAGCAGCCCTGCAGGGTCGAGGTGTGGTCCGAGAAGGGTACTGTTCGCGGTGTCTTAAAGCCCGTCCTGGACCAGTACGTGGTCGGCTTTCGTGTTCAACACGGTTTCAGCAGCGCGACTGCCGTGCATGATGTTGCAGCCGATACCGATGGCCGCGACCTGGTCGTTCTATACGTCGGCGACTACGACCCCAGTGGCATGTACATGTCGGAGCACGACCTGCCGCAGCGGCTGCGAGAGTACGGCGGCGACCACGTCAGGTTCAGGCGCATTGCCCTCACCGATGAACATGTGCAGGGGCTGCCGTCATTCGCGGCGGACGATAAGAAGAAGGACCCGCGTCATAGCTGGTTCAAACATCACCACGGCACCGAGTGTTGGGAGCTGGATGCCATGGACCCACGCGACCTGCGCGATTGCGTCGAGAGCGCCATCGTTGAGTTGATTGAACCCGCAGCTTGGGAGCGTTGCGAAGTCGTCAACGCCGCAGAACGAGAATCTCTGCGCGACATCCTCGTCATGTGGAAGAGTCCGAACTGAGGGCGGCTGGCTTTTTCAAACCTGTTTGAGAATAAGCGTCGCTTGAGGGGCGCCGCTTAGCTCGATCGGCCTCTAGCCGAGAGCACCGTTCCGAAGGAGCAATCCCACACATATTTTGTTCGTCGCGCTTTTAGTGTCCCGTCCCAAAACTCGCACTAGTACTCCCAGACATGGAGGTCAGGATGACGCCGCAACTAAACTTCCACCGCGACACCAAGCCGATCAAGATCCCTGGTTCTTACAACCTTTACTACGACCCCGTCCAGACCGACCGCGAACTGACGAAAATGTTTCAGATGGGAGATGACTATTTTGATGAGGATAGTCGCTACACACGCGCGACTAGGCGCTGATCTTGCCCGAGCCGACGTTGAGGTTCTGCCCGGCCTCGCACTCTTCGGTGTTCGCATCCTTCGCGCAAACGATGGCGACTATCGGGCCTTCGCCCAGGGTGCATCGTTCAACCGCGACATGGTGAAGTCAATTGCAACTCTGATCATGGGCGAATGCCAACGTGTCAACGCAAGCTAACTCAGTCTATAGGGACGACTGCACGATGCACAGCACTGCCATATCTAACGACAATGTTATTAACGCCGGGTTCGGTGCAAACGACAATCGGCGTGAGCCAGATGCAGGTGTACAGCCGACCGAGGACGCGGTCGCTAAGGTGTTCGCCAACAGTTACCGGAACCAACTACGCTATTGCCACACGGCTGGCGCATGGTTTGAATGGACCGGATCGCATTGGTGCAAGGACGAAACGGGGATCGCCTCCCATTACGCGCGGGTGATGGCGCGCGAGATGTCTAAGACGTGCACGAGCGCGAAGGTGCTTGCAAGTATCAGGAAGAGGTCGTTCGCAAGTGGCGTAGAGAACTTTGCGAAGAACGAACCTATGCTAGCCAGATCCTACCGTGCTTGGGACATCGACCCGTTCCTTCTGGGAACGCCGGACGGTACAGTTGACCTGCGCACTGGCAAGCTGCGCGCAGCGGATCCTGCCGACTGCATCACCAAGGTGACTTCCATTGCTCCGTCCGATAGGGCCGACTGTCCGCGGTGGCTCGCGTTCCTTGACCAGGCGACGGGCGGCGACCGGGAGATGATCCGCTTTCTGCAACAATGGTGCGGCTATTCGCTGACCGGCGACACGCGCGAGCACGCGCTTGTTTTTGCTTACGGTCCCGGCGGAAACGGCAAGTCGGTTTTCCTCAACACCGTGTCGCACATCATGCTGGATTACGCGACTACATCATCAATGGATACGTTCGTTGAGTCCCGCGGCGATCGTCATCCGACCGATCTTGCCATGCTTCGCGGCGCGCGCCTGGTGACCGCCAGCGAAACTGAGGCTGGCAAGAACTGGGCGGAAAGCCGCATCAAGTCGCTGACCGGCGGCGATCCGATCACGGCGCGCTTCATGCGCCAAAACTTTTTCACCTTCATGCCGCTGTTCAAGCTGTGTATCGTCGGCAATCACCAGCCGCGGCTCCAGAATGTCGACGACGCAGCCCGTCGACGGTTCAACATCATTCCGTTCATTCAGAAGCCCGAAAAACCTGATCGCCAGCTCGAGTCCAAGCTTCGCGATGAGGCGTCCGGAATTTTGCGATGGATGATTGATGGTTGTCTTGATTGGCAGCAAAACGGACTGGTGCGGCCGACATCAATCGTGGAAGCGACCGAAGCATATTTCGCGGAGCAAGATGTCTTTGGGCAGTGGCTGCGCGATATGTGTCGCGTCGACCATGGCAGTCGGAGTCTGTCGGAGTTTCAGGCAGATTTGTTCGAGTCGTGGACGAAATACGCGGAGGCAGCAGGCGAGAAGCCCGGCAGCCGCATTGCCCTGGGAAAGGCGCTGGAAAATCGTGGCTTCGCTAAAAAATCAACGAAGCGTGGAGTAATGCATTTCGGCGTTCAGCTTACGAAAGCCGAGCGCGAAAATCACCACGACAGCCGGGGTGATGAGTGATGAAAAGTGATCACTTTTTCCATAATCGGCCCTACGCGCGCGCGTAGCAAAGTAAAATGGGAAAAGTCGTCACCAGTCGTCACCTCATCACCACTTGTTTTTCGATTGGACAACTATGCTCAATCTAGCCCTATCCCTAGCCGCGGCAGGCCTCCCGGTATTCCCCTGTCGGCCTGAGAACAAGCGGCCCTATACGTCGAACGGCTTTAAATCCGCGACCGTCTTCCCACACATCATCAATCGCTGGTTTACCGATTGGCCCGATGCCCTTGTCGGCATGCCAACCGGCGAGCGCACGGGTTTGTGGGTGCTGGACATGGACGCGCACAAGGGCGCCACCGAAGCCGACCTGCCGCACGACGTGCCGCCGACCACGACCGTGCGCACGCGCTCCGGCGGCAGGCACTTCTATTTCCGTCATGTCGGGCTGGGTAATTCACAGGGCAGGTTGCCGCACGGCTGGGATGTACGTGGAACTGGTGGCTATTGTTTGGTTGCTGGCAATCCGGGCTATACGCTGGAAGTCGACATGCCGCCTGCCAACGCGCCTGAATGGCTGGTGACGCTTATCCGACCCCCGCCCGAGCCAGCCTTATCAGCCGCAAAGCCATGACCGCTACGTTGACGCCGCTGTGCGCGCAGAGCTTGCCGCGCTAGCCGGCGCCGCACCCGGTACGCGCGGCACGCTGCTGAATCGCACGGCCTTCACGCTAGGCACATTCGTCGGCGCCGGTGCTCTAGACCGTGGCGAGGCCGAACATGGACTATTTGATGCCGCGCACGGCTGCGGGTTGATTGCGCTGGACGGCGAGCGAGCGGTGCGGGCAACCATCCGGCGTGGTCTGGACGCAGGCACCAGACAGCCGCGCGCACTGCCGGAGCGGGACGACACGCCGCTGGTGGACGTGAGCAAGTTGCTGCGGAAGCGGAGGGCATAGCTGCCGAGGGAGGGGAGGGGCGCCAGCACACTCTAGAGTATTCGGCCCTAGCGGCCGGTCGCACAATCCAACGCGTCATCCCGCAGATTTCCAGGAAAATTTTGGCTGTGTTTCGAAAACCTGCGGGATGAGGCGTGCAGCTTGGCGAGCGGTAGGCGGGGTGACGGCGCCAGAGCCTGACCTGTCCCTCCGGGGGCATCATTCGATCGGCGCGCCAATGCCGACGCAGAAGACCAAAACTGACCCGCCAGCAAGCGGGGGCGCAGACAGACGGCCAGCGGAGCGACTTGCAACCGGTGGCCGATCCACTGGTCGTGCGAAGGGCGATACCGCCCGTATAGGACCGCTCGTCTTCCGCAATAGCCGCCTAGTGCGCTGGGGATCGAAGTCGCGCGGCGCACCGCTGGAGCCAGTGGAGCGCCTGTGGGCCGAGAAGGGCAGCCGCGAGAAGCCGCCCGAGTGCGATCTGCGCTGGTTGGTGCATACCGACGCGCCTCGCAAAGAACGCTGGCTTCCTCGCGGTGCGAGCCATTCGACGGGCTGGTGCGCCTCTTGAATGCCTGGCGGAGGCGGAGCAGGCGGTGGAAGGCCGAGGAGGGCCAGCTGAGGCAAGGCTTGGGCGCCCACGCCGAAGTTCTTGGCCTTGCCATCGACGCGTCAACGGCGGGGAAGATAGGCGAGCGACGCGATTTTGAGGGCAAGCACGCCGAGCGCCGTGGCGTCTTCTTGATCAGTGAGGCACTCGCCTCGCTGCATGGGCTTGATTGCCGAAGGCCGCGTGAGCGGCCCCTAAACCGGCTGCCGATCCGTACCATGGCCCGAAGTCGTGATTGAGCGCCATGACGTGGGGAGGGGTGCCCGCAAACTCTAGAAAAAAATGCGTTTTAGCTACCGGCCGCCCCAGAAAATTCGCGCATCCACAATTCAGAATATGGGGTATCTTAGGTTGTATTGCATATTAACGCGCGAGCTGCGCGTAAATGTGACGAGATCAGCGCTCCGTATTCGAATAAGTCATGAGGCCGCTTCTATCGATCCGATCGGCTCGGAGCGGGATCGATCTGTGTGGATCGGCGCGTTGCTGGCGGTGTCGCGAGGAGACGTTAGCGGCCGGTGGCGGCCCGATCCGCAGCCGCCTGAATCCATATTTTCGTAGAGACGGAGGACGCTCTCGTGCCCCATCAGAGCCCAGAGGAATGGGCCTCTGCGGATCGCGCCAACGGTCGTCCTCGAACTAATCTCGGAGCAGAACGTCGGGTTGCGGGTATCGAGCGGACTCGGAGGCTGGCTGCATGAGACACGTGGCCGCGGAAGAGACGGCTGGCGAGAGCGACGCAGATCCGCAAATTCTCCGAGGGACAAGGCGTAAGGCCGCCTCAGTTGGCGACCTCTATCATCATTGCCACCACGTCAGTGAATAGGTTTGCTCGGTGTGTTTGCGTCGCTGTTGTCGCTGGTCGAGAAGGTGATGCCTGAGCCCCGCCAATGTCGCGCACCGATATGCTCAAATTCGCGGTCAACTATCCGGCGTTCGTTTAGCTCGCACCAATCCGCCTTTGGTTGCGAGCTAACGAGCCCGCGCCTTAAGCGCCGTGTGGCCCCTGAACAAAGGCCAGAGGTCAGCCGAACGCTAGATGGAACTCAACCGTCTTAGTATTGTTTTACCTCAACCCTCCAGCTATCGGCGGGGCTGGATAGGACCCGAATGGAAAACTCAGACCGCTTCGAAGCTGCGCAATCCGGCGAGGGGCGTTATCGGCTTCTTGTTGAGGCTATCACCGACTACGCGATCTATATGCTGGATCGCGACGGGCATGTCACTAGCTGGAACCCCGGAGCGAAGCGCTTTAAGGGCTATGAGGCTGAGGAGATCATAGGGCGCCACTTCTCGACATTCTATACGGAGACCGAGCGGGAGCAGAAAGTGCCTGCGTTGGCGCTGGAGGAGGCGGAGCGAACTGGACGCTTCGAGCGAGAGGGTTGGCGTGTGCGCAAGGACGGCACGCAGTTCTGGGCCCATGTCGTCATTGACGCGATCCGTTCGCCTAAGGGCGAGCTTGTCGGTTTCGCCAAGATCACCCGGGATCTGACCGAGCGAAGGGCGGCCGAGGCCAAATTACGCGAAAGCGAGCAGCAATTCCGGCTAATGGTCCAAAGTGTGACGGACTACGCCATCTACATGCTGGACGTGGAAGGCAATGTGGCGAGTTGGAACGCTGGGGCCCAGCGCATCAAGGGGTACGGACCCGAAGAGATCATCGGTCGCCACTTCTCCAATTTCTATACGGAAGAGGATCGCGCCGCGGGCCTCCCGCGAACAGGCCTGCAGACCGCAGCCCGCGAAGGACGCTGGGAGCACGAAGGTCAAAGGGTCCGAAAGGACGGCACTCGCTTTTGGGCGCATGTCGTGATCGACGCGATTCGAGACGACGACGGGAAGCTCGTAGGATTCGCCAAAGTGACCCGGGACATTACAGAACGGCGTGAGGCGGAAGCCGCGCTCCAGGCGGCGCAAGCAACGTTGATCCGGTCCCAGAAGCTGGAAGCGATCGGCCAACTTACTGGCGGCGTTGCCCACGACTTCAACAATCTATTGCAGGTGATTAGCGGAAACCTGCAACTGCTCAGCAAGGACATCGCGGGTAATGCCCGAGCGGAGATGAGAGTCCAGAGCGCTCTTGCCGGCGTCGCGCGGGGATCGAAACTTGCTACCCAGTTGCTCGCCTTCGCGAGGCGCCAGCCGCTGGAGCCGAGGGTGGTGAACGTCGGTCGCCTGATCAAAGGCATGGATGAACTGCTGCGTCGCGCCATCGGCGAGGAGATCGAGGTCGAGACGGTCGTCGGCGGTGGGCTGTGGAACAGCCTCATCGACCCCGATCAACTCGAGAATGCCATTCTCAACCTCGCGATCAACGCCCGCGACGCGATGAACGGCGAGGGTCGGCTGACCATCGAGGCCAGCAATGCCTTCTTGGACGACGAGTATGTCCGCCACTACGATGATCTGATTGCGGGGCAATATGTGATGATCGCGGTAACTGACACGGGCGTCGGCATTCCGTTAGATATCTTGGAGCGGGTCTATGAGCCCTTCTTCACGACCAAGGCGGAGGGCAAGGGCACTGGCCTTGGCCTTGCCATGGTCTACGGTTTTCTTAAGCAATCCGGCGGACACGTCAAAATTTACAGCGAGATCGGCGCCGGAACGACGGTGAAGCTATACTTCCCGCGAGAAATGGCCATCGAGGATACGCTAGTTAGTGCCACCTCCGGTGACATCAAAGGCGGCGAGGAAACCGTACTGGTGGTCGAGGATGACGATGAAGTGCGCGAGGTCGCGGTGTCGATACTCTCCGAGCTTGGCTACCGCGTGGTGAAGGCGAGAGATGCGGTGGCCGCGCTAGCCATCGTCGACAGCGGCATACCAATTGACCTGATCTTCACCGACGTCATGATGCCCGGCACCCTGCGCAGCCCGGAGTTGGCGCGGAAAGCCAAGGAACGGCTACCCAACGTCGCAGTCCTTTTCACATCAGGCTACACGCAGAACGCCATCGTGCACGGAGGACGGCTCGACCCGGGATTGGAGCTTTTGGCCAAGCCCTATACGCGGGAAGCGCTTGCGCGGAAGATCAGGCATGTGCTTGCCAACCATGCTCAACGGCGTCTCGCGGCTACGGAAACGCGTCAGACCACAAGCGAAGACGCCGTCAAGGGTGCGACCGTGTTGCTCGTCGAAGACGACGAACTGATCCGCCTGACAGCAACGGAGATGTTGAACGATCTGGGCTGCAAGGTGATGGAGGCCAGCTCCGCCGAAGAGGGGTTGAAAGCCCTGGATCAGGCTGCCGTGGATATCCTCGTGACCGATGTCGGCCTCCCCGGAGTGTCCGGCCTGCAACTCGCAAAGGACGCCCGCTCGCTGCGACCCGACTTGTGCATTGTTGTGGCGACAGGCGACAGCGGGATCCAATCCGAAGCCGAGCTCTTGGACGCGGTGCTCGTCGTGAAGCCCTACGCGCCGGAAACTCTGCGCCGCAGCCTCGAAAATGCGCTGCAGACAAAATCGCGACCCTAAGCAGGGGTCGACAGCGCTTACAGCGGAGGCGTCCGAGCTGCCAAAATTGCGAAGCTCAATGGAGATTCCGAAGACTTTCATAGTCGCAGCAACGACGTCCGGATCGTCGGTCTCCTTGGCGAAGCCTTGATGGAAGAGATCGCCGCCGGCGCCTCGCGCCTCCAGCGCCATCTTCCTGGACAGCGTGGCAATCGCGAGATTGTAGAATCCCAGCGATGTTTGATAGGTCAAGACCGGACATGGCCAGTTTGCCCTAGCTAGTCGGCTCAGGGCCGATATTGTTGCAAAAGTCGATTTTCGCCGATGACCAAAATTCTGCGGGCGGTGGGCGCGACTTTCGCGTACAAGATGCGGGGGACCTCACGGCCTCACGCAAAATTCACAGGCGACTTCGGTAGCGCGATTGAGGTCATACGAATCAGCGATCGCTCGCTGCTTAGTGTTTTCGCGAAAAATCTTGAGCCCTGCAACTTTCGACTTTTGCAACACAATCGGCCATTACCGGAAGTGGCTCAGCGCTATTCATTGCCTCGCGGACGAGGATGGTTAGGCGAGCTATTGGCCGCTACCATTGGGTCAACGGACCCTGTGACGTGCTTGATCGATTAGCGCCTCGACCTTCGGCAATATGCGCGCAACAACAGCTTCGATCCCTGCCGCGTTTGGCTTGAAGTCTCCGATCTCCTTCAGCGACGGATCGCTTACAAACGCGTCATCAAATGCAGGGTAGAATAGCACATTGTACTCGCCGGCAAGACCGGAGAACATGGTCGCAAAGGCACTCTTGTGTTCGTCGTCCAACCTGGTGTGAGGCGCTGCTCCGCAAAGAAGCACGGCGATCCGCCGCGCTTTTAGGTTTTCAATAATTGCTGCCAGGGACTTGCGCGTGATGTTTGGCTCGACGGCAAAGACCATATCAACCGCACCGAGTACCAAGATCACCGCATCGGTATCCTCGGGAACCGAGCGATTCAATCTGGCAAGGCCCCTTGCTGCTGTGTCATTACCATTGCCTGCATCAACAACCGTGACCGATTGACCTTTGGCCTTCAATGCAAATTCAAGTCTGTCGGCAAACCTGCACCCAACGGGAAGATAGTAGTTGAAAGCCAGAGCATCGCCGAGTACGACGATTTTGATTACCCGTTCTTCGGCAGAAACGACTATTGATGGCAACCAAGTAGTCGAAGCCGCCCCGGCCAACGTGATGAACTCGCGCCGTCTCATTGCCAACCCCTCTGGGTCAGACGGTGAATATTATTCGCATCGGCAGAATGGTGCAAGAAGCTGATGTCTCATTTGGGTCATTCGCGTCATTCTTGGCCTGTTTGCCGGATGTCTGCTTCTCCCCTGACAGCAGCGGAATAGCACACATCCACCAACCGCTGCTTGGGGCCACAAGCGGAAGTCAGGTTGTATTACGCCCTGAGGTGCAGTGGACGTGCACGTGGACTAGAAATAACCTGCGGGCGGAGGTGCCCATGAAAGCCGGTTGTCTAGCCCTATTTCTTTTTTCGATTGCTTGGTCGTCCATTGCCGCAGCCCAAAATACCCCCTGCAGCAGATACACACCGCGTGGCACGAGATGTTTTTGTAACCATGGCATAATCAGGGGGCACGAAGTCCCAGGCTGGATTCCGGCAGGTGGTGATTACAAACGTAAATGGGTCAGACCAGGATTTCACATGACGAACCTCAAAGGCATGCATTCCAGCGGCAGCATGTGCTTTCGAGATTAGTCTTCCGATCGTGTGAACTCCTCCGTACTTGTAGGTGCGGTGGTCCGCTAATGGGATGGTCCGGCCGTGCTCCTGCCCCGCCAGCGATAAGCTGGCCAGGGGCGCCAAGACAAGGAGCACGCCATGTCCCAGACACTCAATACCGCGATCGCC